>DASYBP010000499.1:0-4178 GCA_036500715.1 Rhodopila sp. | reverse complement strand
CCGGTTAGGTTGATCAGTTAGGTTGTTGATCAGACTGGCGGCAGACCGCGACGTCCGGCGCTGAGCAAGCCAACGATTGCGTGGCTAAGACGGTGCCACAGGTCGCGGGCGAGGCCGGCGATTTCCTGCGTGATCAGTTGGTTGCCTTCGATGGTCATCTCCATCGCCTCGGCGGACTGAGTCCAGAAATCGGGTTGGTGCACGGCGGCAATCCTTTCGATATAGGTAGGGAAAGGACGCTTCCAGTATTGTTGCGATGCAACATAGGTTACTGCCGCAGGCATTTCAAGCAGAATACCTGGCAGTAGCGGAATGAAGCTCAGCCGGAACGGCGGCGGCCCGTATGGGGCCATCGCCGTTGGCGAAGTGAAGTCAGGTCAGGCCGGGGTGAAGCAAGGCATGGACGGCCCCTCGCCCTCAGTCTGGACAAAGGTGACCTTTACGTCCTGACCGATCTTCAACGCTTTGAAGTCGCAATCGACAAGATTGGTCATCATGGTAGGCCCCTCGGCTAGCGTAACGTAGGCCATTGCATATGGCGGATTGGCCCGCTCCATCACGCTGAGACTATAGATCTTTGCGTTGCCGGAGACTTCGACCCACTCGACGGGTCCGAGGGTGAACGGCGAAATGCCGCGCGGGTACCAGAAGAACTTGCCGGTATCCTTGCACCGGGGCACCACCAGTTTGCCGGCAGCCGCGGCGTCGAAGAACGGCTTGGTCTCCGGGTTGGTGTCCGGGGTGCCGACGAACGGGATCTTTCTTGCTGGCATCTGTCTTACTTCTGGGGCCATGTCGATTACTCCCGTTCCAGGATCACAGTGCTGCCGCAGTGGCGTGAGCCAAGCAGGCCGCCCGTGCCGTGAGCGATGGCGAGGTCACAGTTTGGGACTTGAACCTTCGGATGGGCTTCGCCGCGAAGCTGACGCACCGCTTCGATGATCTTGGTGATGCCGCCGCGGTTGGCCGGATGGTTGGAGCAGAGCCCGCCGCCGTCCGTATTGAACGGTAGTTTGCCTACGCCGGAAATCAGGTTGCCATCGGAGACGAATTTTCCGCCCTCGCCTTTTTTGCAGAACCCGAGATCCTCGAGTTGCATCAGCACGGTGATGGTGAAGCTGTCGTAGATCGAGGCATATTTGATGTCCGACGGTTTGATCCCTGCCATTTCCCATGCTGGGGGTCCGGACCAGCGCGCACCGCTGTAGGTCAGGTCGATGTCGCCGGCCGCCTGGTGCTTCGGGGCTTCGCCGACGCCGATGACCTTGACCAAGGGGCGCTTCAGGCTCTTGGCGATCTCCGGTTTGGTCAGCACAAGCGCGCCGCCGCCATCGCTGATGACGCAGCAATCCAGGCGGTGCAGCGGGGTGGAGACCATCGGTGAGTTCACGACGTCCTCGACCGTCACGACGTCGCGCAGCATGGCGTGCGGATTGTGCTGGGCGTGGTGGGACGCGGCAACCTTGATCCAGGCGAGTTGCTCGCTGGTGGTGCCGTATTCATACATATGGCGCGCGGCGCACATGCCGTACATGTTGGCGGTGACCGGGCCATAGGGATACTCGAACTGCATCTCGGGCACGCCAGGATTGCCGGCGCGAGGTGCGGTTCCGGTCGCCATGCCCTCACTGCGGGGCCGGCCCGACAAAGTGATCAGCGCCACGTTGCAGTGTCCGGCGGCAATCGCCTCCAGCGCGTGGCCGACCGCAAGCTGGTACGACGAGCCGCCAACGTCGGTGCTGTCCACGTGACGGCACTTCAGGTTCATGTAATCGACCATCGACAGCGCACCCAGGGTGCCTGGCGCATCACCGGCGCAGAAATAGCCGTCCACATCGTCCTTGGTCAGCCCCGCGTCCGCCAGTGCGCCCTTGGCGCATTCGGCGTGCAGCAAGGCGATGGATTTGTCCGGCGCCTTGCGGGTGGGATGTTCCCATGCTCCTGCGATATAGGCCGCACCTCTTAAACTCATGCTTCGCTCCCGTTCTGCGACCGTCGCCAGCGACGATCCGGTTCAGACCGGGGGATTATACTGATCGGTAGTCGCCCGGCTACCCTGGCTGTCGACAGCCTGGTCGCGGCCGTGAAGCGGGGGAGGACGATCCAGCTTGGTATCGTTTTAGGCTCATAACATGTCAATATGTGTCTAACTCGAGGTAACACTTGTTTGTGAACGCACCAAAGTCCACTCTCCATCGCGAAAGGTGGGCCATGGACTCAATTTCTCGCGTTGCTGTTGTCGAAGATGACCCTGAGATCAGTCGGATGATGATAAACTACATGACTGACCACGGCTTCGAGGTGACCGCCGCACGCACTGGTCGTGACCTGGATCGGGTGATGTCAGGCGCGAAGATCGATTGTGTGATTCTGGATGTTGGCCTACCTGGCGAAGACGGACTGAGCATCTGTCGCCGCCTGCGCGGAAAGTCGTCGGTGCCGATCATCATGGTGACTGGCCGCGGCACGGATACGGATCGCGTCGTTGGGCTGGAGCTTGGCGCCGACGATTACCTTCCCAAACCGTTTAACCCCCGGGAACTGGTTGCGCGTGTGCGAGCGGTGCTGCGGCGCAGCGCGGGGGCCGCACCGCCGGAGGGTCAGGCGGCGCAGACATTGGTGTTTGAAGGTTGGCGTCTTGACGTGGCGCGCCGCCAATTGCTGACGCCAGAGGGAACGCCGCGGTCGCTGACGAGCGGGGAGTTCAACATCCTGTCGATCTTCTGCCAGAACCCTCGCAAGGTACTGTCGCGGGATGATCTTCTCGACTTGCTGCACGGCCGGGCGGCGGCGGTATTCGATCGCAGCATCGATGTGCAGATCAGCCGGCTGAGGCGAAAGATCGAGACCAACCTGAAGGATCCGTCGTTCATCAAGACGGTTCGGTATGGCGGCTACTTCTTCACACCTCAGGTGACGCCGGTGGACGACTGTTAGAGGGGGATCAAAGGGGCCGTCGGCCCCTTTGCGGGTTCGGGCAGCGCCCGACCTTAGTGCACGCGCTCGTAGATCGCGGCTATGCCCTGGCCGCCACCGATGCACATCGTCACCAGTGCATAACGGCCATCCGTCCGCGCCAGTTCATATAGAGCCTTCACGGTCAGGATTGTGCCCGTCGCGCCGATCGGATGACCCAGCGAGATACCGGATCCATTCGGGTTGGTCTTCTCGGGGTCAAATCCAAGATCCTTAGCGACAGCGCAGGCCTGCGCGGCGAAGGCTTCGTTGGATTCGATCACGTCAATTTGATCAAGCGACAGCCCGGCCTTTTTCAGCGCGGCCCGGGTGGCCGGCACCGGTCCGATGCCCATGACACGGTGATCGACGCCGGCATGGGCGTAGGCGAGAAGGCGTCCGAGCGGCTTCGCGCCGCGCTTTGCCAGGGTGTCGCCGTCCATGAGCACGACCGCGGCGGCGGCGTCGTTGATGCCGGAGGCATTACCCGCGGTCACTGTGCCGTCTTTCTTGAACACCGCGCGCAGTTTGCCGAAATCTTCGGCCTTGGCGTCGCTGCGGACATGCTCGTCGGTGTCGAAGACGGTCTCGCCTTTGCGGGTCTTCAGCGCCACGGGAAGGATCTGGGTCTTGAAGCGGCCCTCCTTGATCGCCCGCGCGGCGCGCTGGTGCGAGCTCAGCGCAAGTTCGTCCTGCTGGCCGCGGGTGACCTGATGGGATTCGGCCAGGTTTTCCGCTGTCATGCCCATGTGAATGTTCTCGAATGGATCGTGCAGCGCCGCGGTCATCATATCGATCATTGCCGTGTCGCCCATGCGTGTGCCCCAGCGCATCCCCGAGGACAGGTAGCCGGCGCGGCTCATGCTTTCGGCGCCACCGGCGACGGCGATGTCGGCATCACCCAGCGTCACCGCCTGCGCGGCGGAGACAATCGCCTGCAGCCCGGAGCCACAAAGCCGGTTCAGGGTCAGGGCCGGCGCCTCCTTGGTGATTCCGGCGTTCATCGCCGCGACACGGGACAGGTACATGTCCTTTGCTTCGGTGTGGACGACGTTGCCGAAGACGACGTGCTGGATCTCCTCTCCGGCGACGCTGGCGCGGGACAGTGCCTCCCGCGTGACCTGCGCGCCCAGTTCGGTGGGCGGGAAGTCTTTGAGGCTGCCGCCGAAGTCGCCGATGGCGGTGCGGACGCCGGAGACGATATAAACCTCGCGCTGCATGGT
>DASYBP010000498.1:0-1793 GCA_036500715.1 Rhodopila sp. | reverse complement strand
CGGTGCGTGATGCGTTATCGTCCGGTCGTGATCCGGCACGCCCGGGATCGCCGCGGGGGATCGCCGCGGTGCGCGCCGGCTGGGTTGCGCGCGACAGTTGTTCAAGTAAGGGCCAATAATGAAGGGAGACGGAAATGGCGTCATCCGAATTGATCACCGGCGGATGTCTGTGTGGCGCCGTGCGGTTCGAGGCGGGAGGCGATCCAGAATTGAGCGTGTTGTGCCATTGCCGGATGTGCCAGCGCGCGTCCGGAGCACCCGTGAGCGCGCTGCTGTTCCTGCATGCGGACCGTGTCACCGTGACGAACGGGAAGACGCGGGCAGTAGAATTCTCCGCCAGAACGTGGCGACACGTCTGCGATCACTGCGCGTCGCCATTGTTCTTCACGCGGGACGCCCGTCCGGACCTGAGAGCAATCTTCGTTGGCGCCCTGGACGACCCTGGTGGGTTTCGACCTGAGATGCATGTGTGCGTGTCAAGCGCGATGAGTTGGTTGGAAATTCGGGATGATGCTCCGCGATACGATGAGAAGCCGCCTGGAATGTCTCAAACAGTAGGGTATGATCCTGCGACCGGACAAACCGTGATCCCGGACTGATCCGCAGGGCGACGGATCCCGGTCATTGGGGTCTGTCCACGATCAACGCTCCTGGCCTTCTCCCTGGGCGCGAGACTTGAGAGGGCTGCCCGACCCGGCGCAGACTCGACACCAGCAAGCCGCGTATAGGGGGAGCATCGGCGACAATGACCAACCGGATCGAGTTCCACATCACCGACCGCCGCCCCTTCGCGGATGGCCAGGCCTTCGGCGATGTCGGGGCGTATGAGCGCCTGACGGCCCGCGTGCATTTCGCGGTCGATCCGCTTGCGGCGGCGCAGCGTGACGTGGTCGATCTGGACAAGGCGCCGCGCGACGCGGCCGGTCTGGTGCATTGCGAGGCCGATTGCATGATCCTCAAGCCGGTCGATCTCGCGCGGGGCAACCGGCGGCTGTTCTACGATTACGGCAATCGCGGCCACAAACGTGCGTTGCAGTTCTTCAACGACGCGGCGCATAGCAACGATCCGCTGGCCGCGGCGCATGCCGGCAACGGGTTCTTTATGCGGCGCGGCTATTCCGTGGTGTGGGTGGCCTGGGAAGGCGACATGCTGCCGGGCGACGGGCGGATGCTGCTGGACGTGCCGGTCGCAAGCAACGACGATGGATCGCCGATCACCGGCACGGCGCGGGTCGAATACCTGGTCGACGCGCCGGGGCGCACCTGCTTCCCGCTCAGCGGCCGCACCGCGGCGCATAGTTTTCCCACCGTATCGCGCGACACGCGACAGGCGAGGCTGACGAAGCGACGCTATCCCTACGATCAGCCGATCGAGATCGCTTCCGATGCATGGTCGTTCGCGCGGGTCGAAAGCGGGTCGGGCGGGGAGACCGGCACGCCGGAACGTGCGCTGATCCCGTCGGCCACCGACATTTATCTGCCCGAGGGTTTCAAGCCAGGCTGGATCTACGAACTGATCTACACAGCGCAGGACCCGAAAGTGATGGGCCTCGGCCATGTCGTGGTGCGCGACGCGATCAGCTTCCTGAAATACGACCATAGCGACGCCAACCCGCTGCGCGGCGTGGAGAAGGCCTATGCCTGGGGCCGCTCGCAGACCGGGCGCTGCCTGCGCGACTTCGTGTATCGCGGCTACAATGCGGATGCGGCCGGCCGACGGGTGTTCGACGGCGTGATGCCGCATGTCGCCGGGGCGGGACGCAAATGGCTGAACCATCGGTTTGCCAGCCCGA
>DASYBP010000497.1:0-1615 GCA_036500715.1 Rhodopila sp. | reverse complement strand
GATCAGATCAGCCCAAGCAATTGCGGCAAATGGCGGCGAACCAATACTTGACCGACCACTACCACGAGGCGCCGGTGTGGATCGTCGCCTGTCTGGAAGGCGACAATCCGGGATATTCGTCCGGCGCATCGATCTATCCGGCGGTAGAGAATATGCTGCTGGCGGCGCGCGCGCTGGGTCTCGGATCGACCCTGACGACGCGGCACATCGGATATGCGAAGGAATGCGACGAAGCGATGGGCATCCCGCCGAACTACCACTCTTACGCGATCCTGCCGATCGGCTACCCGATGGGGCGGTTCGGACCGGTTGGCCGCGGGCCCCTGTCCGAAGTCGTCTATCTCGACGGCTGGGGCAAGCCCTATCCCGGAATCTGATCAATCCGGTTTCGGGGCGAAGGCAAGGGAAACTCACGATAAGACCGCAGCCGGCAAAGCCTCCCTCGGCCCGGTGGCAATGCGGCTAATACCATTAGGGAGCCGACACGCTCCGAACAACATCGGTTCCATGGAGGACGCCATGCCGATACTGGATTCGCAAGTGCACGCCTACGAACGCAACCACCCGGGCCGCCCCTGGATCGGCACGCTCACCGGGCCGGCGGAGGTTACCGCGATCAGATGGCGGCCGCCATGGACGACGTCGGCGTCGACGGCGCGATCCTGGTCTCGCCGTTCAGCATGTATCTCTATGACGCCAGCTACGCCCTCGAGGTTTATGCGGCGCACCCCGACCGGTTCAGGCTGGTCAAGCCGGTCGATCCGACCGACCCCGCCGTATTCGAGACGATCGCCGAGTGGGCCGCCACCAAGGGCACGGTCGGCATCCGGATCTTCTTGAGAGATAACGCTTCGACCGACCCGGCCGACCCTGACATCAATCGCGTCCTCGCCACGGCCGCGCAGCATTCGCTACCGGTGAATGTGGCGTGTACCGGTCGCCTCGACCAGGCGGGACAGCTCGCGGCCCGAAACCCGAACGCGCGGATGGTGATTGATCATCTGGGCCTGCCGCAACCGCACGAGCCGCCGGCGCCCCCGCAGCCGTTTGCCGATTTGCCGAAGCTGCTCGTCCTTGCGGCCCACGACAACGTGGCGGTGAAAATCAGCGGCGCCTGCACGCTCTCGCGTGAACCCTTTCCTTACAGAGATATCTGGGACCCGCTCCGCCGCGTCTTCGACGCCTTCGGGTTCGATCGCTGCATGTGGGGCACGGACTGGACCCGGGCAGTCAACGTCTTGACCTACAAACAAGGTGCCGACGCGTTTCGCGTCACCGACCGCCTGTCCGATGCTGAGCGTTCGGCGGTCATGGGCGGAACACTGCAGCAGATCTACAACTGGCGAGCGGCGCAAGCCTGACCGGCTGCATTCGGGTTAGGCGTTCACCCGCCCTGGCCATTGCAAGAGGCAGGGGCGCCTCCCCGCCCGCCGGCCGAAACGCAAAGGCCCGGGATCCCCGGCGTCGAGTTTTAGCTCGCGCCCACTTTCCCATTCGCGGTGGGAGATTAAGCAAGAGGCGACATGAGCCCCTCTCGAACCCTTGGGTGGTGTCACGCGGTGCCGGTGGTGCCGAATCCAGTTCCCCTATCGTCAGGCCTTGCGAACCCCGAAAA
>DASYBP010000496.1:0-2626 GCA_036500715.1 Rhodopila sp. | reverse complement strand
GGGGAGCACAACATGCAACGACGTGAGTTTCTCTCGGGCGTCGCCGGCGCGGCGGCGCTGGGGCTGCCGCAGCAGTCCCGAGCGGCTGATCAGGCGGCAAAGTTCGAGGTATCGGAGCTGCGCTACCAGGGGCAGGCAGCGCGGGTAACCTATCCGGAACTTGCGGAGGATCTGGGCTTCCTGGCGCCGATCAAGCTCAACTGGGTCGGCAACACCATTAGCGGGCCGCAGGACATCCAAGCGGCAGTGACGAAGGATGTCGATTTCGGCGGCGCCTTCAACGGCTCAATCATCAAGCTGATCGCGGCCAGGGCGAAGATCACGGCAGTCGTCGCGCTCGCCGGTTGCGACAAGGAGAGCTGGTCGGGCCTCTTCGTGCTGGCGGACAGCGCGATCCGTAAGCCGCTTGACCTGGTCGGTGCTAAGATCGGCATCAACACACTGGGCGCGCAGGCCGAGTTCGATATCGCGACATACCTGCAGCGTAATGGTGCAACGGCGCAGCAGATCGCGCAGGTGGAGAAAGTGGTGCTGCCACCGCTGAACGCCGAGCAGGCGTTGCGCGAGAAGCAGATCGACGCGGTGTTGCTGAGCGATGTGTTGCGTGAGGTCGCCGTCGCGCATGGCGGCCTTCGCTTGTTAGTCACGGAATACGACCTGTACGGGTCGGCGACGATGGATGCCTATGTGCTGCGCACCGATTTCCTGCAGGAGGCGCCCAATACGTCGCGCCGGTTCGCGGAAGCGACGGCAAGGGCGATCGCCTGGGCGCAGACGCGCCGGCGCGAGGAGGTCGTGGACCGCTTCGTCAAAATTGTCCGTCAGCGGGGCCGGCATGAGTCGGATGAGGTCGTTCGCTATTGGCGGTCGGTCGGCATTCCTCATCGCGGCGGTCTCCTCGACGACAGCGCCTTCACGCCGTTCATCGACTGGTATGTGAAGAACGGCCTGCCGGCGATTGGTCGGGTCCAGGTGAAGGATCTGTACACCAACGCACTCAATCCGTATCGGGATGCCACCTTCGATCGGGGTTGAAACGTTGGTGCTCTTGCGCCGGACAAGGCGAGCGGTATCGGCCGATACATCGATATCACAACGAAAAGGAATCGGAACGTGAATGCGATTACCAACCGCACGGCCGAGGCAGCCGGCATCCAGATCCGGCCATTGACGCCGAACGCCGGCGCGAGGATCGACGGCGTGAAACTGAGCGGCGACCTCTCCAAGGATTTGGTACAGATCGTTCGTAATGCAATCCTGAAGCACAAGGTCGTCTTCTTCCGTGATCAGCAGCATCTGGACGAAGCAAGCCAGCAAGCGTTCGGTGCATTGCTTGGCAAGATCGTGCCGCATCCGACCGCCCCGGCCGTCGACGGCACCGAACACGTCCTCGACATTAACGGTCATCGTGCTCGCGCAACATTCTGGCACACTGACGTTTCATTCGTCAGCGCCTTCCCGCGGTTCTCGATCCTGCGCTCTGTTGTGGTGCCCGACGTCGGTGGCGACACTAGCTGGGCGAACACAGCTACCGCCTATCGCGATCTTCAGCCAGAGCTGCGCGAGCTGGCCGATCGGCTGTGGGGATTGTTCGGTAATAAGTACGAATATGCCGGCCGCGACGCCGACTGGAGCGAAGAGCGGCACAACTATCAAAAGCAGGTATCGCGCACGGTATATGAAACCGAGCATCCGCTGGTGCAGGTGCATCCGGAGACGGGGGAGCGGGCGTTGATCCTGGGTGCGCATCTGCAACGGATTATCGGTTACACTTCGGTTGAATCGCAGCGGTTGATTGGATTGTTTCAGGACCACATCACGCGGCGTGAAAACACCGTGAGGTGGCGCTGGAAGGTGGGCGACGTGGCCATCTGGGACAATCGCGCCACCCAGCACAAGGCGGTGGACGACTACGGCACGGTGGAGCGGGTTCTGCGCCGCGTGGTGGTCGACGGCGACGTGGCGGTCGGTATCGACGGCCGGCGCAGCGTGACACGAAAGGCCGACGCGGTGCCCGAACTCGCCTGAGTCACCGTACCCGCAGGCGGCCGCGGGCGGCAACCCCACGGCCGCGCGTTTCTCGAACCCCCGTCGGCGCTCCGCCATGCGCGTGTTTCCTGTTCCGCGCATCGGCTCGGGTTATTGCTTCTGCGTAATGCCATAAAGGTCGTGATGTTTCGACGCTCTTCCATTTCATCGTCCTGGCTGCCGATTGGGCTCGTGATGCCGCTGGCGCTGGGCCCCGCTACGATAGTGGCGCAGCCCGCCCCACTGAAGCCAGCCGCGGGAACGCCTGACCCACCCGCGCAGCCAGCAGCTGCCCAACCGGCGCCGCCGGTGCCACCGGCCGCCGATGCAACGGAGGCGGATGCGCAAGCCGGTGCCGTGCAGAACATCGTCGTGTCAGCTCCGACCGCCTCGCAGGCGGCAGTAAAGCAACAACAGGCCCAGCCGGTCACCTCGACTATTGTTACTCAGGATCAGCTGCAGAACGACCAGATCACCGATGTGCAGGACGCAAAGAAGCTGGAGCCAAGCGTCCAGATCAAAATCATCAACGTCCGTAACATCGCGATCGATATCCGCGGCCTTGGCCAAGCGTCCGCGACTGCACTCGACGGCATCG
>DASYBP010000495.1:0-12840 GCA_036500715.1 Rhodopila sp. | reverse complement strand
CCCGGCGAGTTTTCCGGCCATGCATGTCGGCCTGGTGCGAGCCGGTGAGGCGGGCGGCAATCTGGGGCCGACGCTGGCGCGCATGGCGGACCTGCTGGACCGGCAGCGCGCGGTGGCGTCGATGGTCACCTCGGCGCTGATCTATCCTGCGGTGCTGCTGCTGGCGATGATCGGCGCCGTCACGCTGCTTCTGACGCAGGTGCTGCCGCAGTTCGTGCCGATGTTCGAGCAGAGCGGCGTGGCGCTGCCGGCTTCGACCCAGTTCCTGGTCGCGGCCGGGGATTTTGTCCAGAAGGACGGGCTGATTGTCCTGCTGGTTGCGCTGGTGCTGATCGTTGCGGCTCGCGTTGCGCTGCGGCAGGCTCGGGTGCGGCTGATCCTCGGTCGCATCCTGCTGCGTCTGCCGGTGATCGGTGGCCTGACCCAGGAGATCCTGGCGGCCCGTTTCAGTCGCGTCCTGGGGACCTTGCTGCACAACGGTGTGGCGCTGATCCCCGCACTGGCGATCGTGCGCGACGCCATGGGAAACGAGGCGGCCCGATCGGCGGTCGAGCAGGCCAGCGTCACCGCGCGCGGCGGCGGCTCGCTGACCCGCGACCTGGAGGCCGCCGGCATTTTCCCCGCGCGCGCCATTCATCTGCTGCGCCTGGGTGAGGAAACCGCGCAGTTGGCCGCGATGGCGCTGCGGGCGGCGGATATCCACGAGGAGAAAACACGGCTGACGACGCAGCGGCTGACCGCGCTGCTGGTTCCGGCGATGACGATCCTGATGGGGGTTGCCGTCGGCGGAATCGTGGCGTCGCTAATGACCGCGATGCTCAGCCTGAACAATCTGGCGGCGGGATGAGAGGCTTCACGCTGCTGGAGATGATCATCGCGCTGATGATCGCTGGTCTCGCGGCGGTGGCGCTGTTCGAAGCGGCTGGAAGTGGTCTGAGCGAAACCAAGACGGCGGCGATGTACGATCAGGCCATTGTGCGGGCGAAATCGCGCCTGGCCGTCGCGACCCACGGCACGAAACTGGTCACCGGCGACTGGCGCGGGGATGATGGCGGCGGATTCCGCTGGCGCTTGCACGTGGCGCCGGTTGCCAGCGCCTCGCTGCGGCCGATCGGCCTGATCGGACCCAGGGCGGCGCCGTCTGTCCCGGTCGTGTTGTACGCCGTCACCGTCTGGATCGGCTGGACCGATGGCAGCAGCGAACGCGAGGTCCGTCTGGACACCGAACAGGTTGGGGGATGAAAGCGAACGGGTTCACCTTGCTGGAAGTCCTCGTTGCGCTGGCAGTGTTCGGCTTCCTGCTGGTCGGCCTGAGTCAGACGGTCCGGTTTGGCCTGACGGCGTGGCAGCAGGAAGCCCGCCTCGGCGACGGCAAGACCGAACTGGAGGCGGTGGATCGCACCATCCGCTCTGTCGTTGAAAACCTTTCGCCGGGCGACGACAGCGGCCGATCCTCGATCGACGGTTCCGCAAGTGCCCTGACCGGTGTCACGCACCTGCGCTTGCCCGGAATGCTGGTACCGGTTCGCGTGGAAGCCGGTCTTGCGGTCTCTGGCACGCGGCTGGTACTGCGCTGGCGGCAATATCATCACGGGATGCCGCTGGTGCCGATGCCGGCACCGGCGGAGACGGAACTGATCGACGGTGTCGCCCGGATGGCGATCGAATATTGGCGGCCGTCCGGCGTGTGGGTGGCGCAATGGCGCGAACCAGACCTTCCCGCGCTGATCCGATTCCGAGTGACGTTCGAGGGTTCGCCGGCAAAGCGATGGCCGGACATAATCGTCGCGCCGATGCTGTCGCGGCCGTGAGCAGGGGGCCATGAGCGGACGCCAGCGCGGGTTCGCCCTGCTGATTGTACTGTGGACGGTAGGTTTCCTGGCGCTGCTAGGGACGCAAATTGTCGCGGCCGGCCGGTCCGAGACGCAATTGGCGGACAATCTGAAGCAGGAGGCGGTTCTGCAGGCGGCGGCGGATGGTGCCGTGGCTGCCGTCACGTTCCAGATTTTTGCCGCGAAGGATCCGCGGTTTCGCGCCGACGGCGTGGCACGCGAAATCCACGTCGGCCGAACTCCGGTCCTGGTGCGGGTGGAGAACGAAAGCGACCGGGTCAACCTCAATACCGCCTCGGACGTCTTGCTGCGAGCGCTGGTCCAGGAAGTTGGGGGCGCCCCAGCGCTGGCGATCCGACTTTCGGCCGCGATCCTGGACTGGCGGATCTCCGCCGCCAGTTCTCGGCCGAACGGGGCCAAGGCGGCGGACTATCGGGCGGCTGGACGTGCCTATGGACCTCCGGGCACGCCGTTTCAGAGCGTGAGCGAACTGGCGGATGTCCTGGGCATGACGCCCGAGCTGTATGCGCGGCTGGCACCGCATCTGACGGTGCTGACCGACAGCGATCCCGATCTGTCGACGCGCGATCCGGTGGTGGCGCGGGCGCTGACCGATGTCGCCGGGGCGACTGAAGACGCCGGCGCTGTGCAGGAGACGGCCGAACCGTTGCTGCGGATCAACGTGACAGCGATCGGCGCCGGGGCGGCGCGCTACTCGCTGCTGGTGGTCGCCGCCGGGGCGTTTCAGAACGCCAGCCCGCGTGTGAACATCCTGTTGCGGCAGCATGGCGAAGCGTTGACAGTGTTGAAGGGAAACGAATGAGCGTAGCTCCGGTCCGCGCCAAGCGGCTGGCGTTGCCTTGACGCACGCATTGGCGCCCAGACCACGGTAGCGCTCACAAGGGATTGCGTCGCGTCGGGCGGCCGGTCCGGTCCATCAACAAGGTCAGGCTAGGGCAACAAGGTCAGGCTAGGGCAACAAGGTCAGACTAGGGCAACAGACTCGGGCTGGGCGACGGGGTCGGGCTGGGGCGACGGAGTGAAGACAAAAGAATGCGACACCGTATCGTTCGCAAAACGCGGGCAAGGCGATCGTTCGCGATCATGGCCGGGATCATTCAGCTCGCGGGATGCAACCACCCCTCGCCGCCCGCGATCCCGGCGTTGTCCGAGCTGCCTGGCGGGACCACGGCGGCGCCGCCGCGTGTCAACGGGGCGGTCGGCTCGCCGGACGCGGTGCCGCCGGCCCAGGTGAGCCTGGGGCGGCAGGATCAGCCATCGCCGGCGCCGCCGGGAAGCGAGACGGGACCCGGCAGTGTCAGCCTGGATTTCGCTGATACCGACATCCGGGAGGTCGCGGCCCAAATTCTGGGCGCGATCCTGAAGGTCAACTATACGATCGACCCTGCGGTTCACGGCACCGCCACGCTGCACACGGTGCGGCCGCTGAACCGCTCCGAACTGATCCCGACCCTCGAGTCGCTACTTGCGCAGAACGGTGCCGCCCTGATCACCAGCGGCGAACTGTACCGGGTGGTGCCCGCCGCGCAGGGCATTGCAACCGCGGCCAGTGGGGCGGGAACGGCGGGCGCGGTGATGGTACCACTGCGGTATGTCGCGGCCGACGATCTCGCCAAGGTCATGCAGCCGTATGTCGGTGAGGGCGGCAAGATCGCTGCCGATCCGGCGCGGAATGCGCTTCTGATCGCCGGCGAGCCTGGCGCGCGCGAGGGGCTGATTGGTTTGGTGAAGGCGTTCGACGTGGATGTTCTGGCGGGCCAGTCGTATGCCCTGTTGTCGGTTGGCAGTGGTGATGTGAAGGATTTCGCCTCGGCGTTGCAGGACGCCTTCCGCGGCCAGAGTGGCGGCGCGCTGGCTGGGCTGGTGCGGGTTATCCCGCTGTCGCGAATCAATGCGGTGCTGGTCGTTTCTTCACAACAACGCTATATCGAGGAAGCCCGCCGGGTTTACGGTCTGATCGACCGTGGGCGTCGGCAGACCTTGCGCAACTGGCACGTGTATTATCTGCAGAACAGTCATTCCGAGGACGTCGCGTATGTGCTGCAGCAGGCGTTCACTCCCGGCAACGTAACAGCGCAGCCCACGGCGAATACGCGTGCGCAACAGGGGCAATCCTCTCTGGGCGGCGGCACGATCGGCAACGGCGGGGGGCCCGGCGGGTTGGGCGCCGGTGGTCTGGGTGCCGGCGGGTTGGGCGGCGGGTCCGCCGGTACGCTTGGGCGATCCAGCCTGTCCGGCGGGATCGGTGGGGGAAGTTCGCTGCAGAGCAATTCGCTGCAGGCCAACGGCACGGCGCCATCTGGGGCGCCATCGGGGGCGCCATCGGGGGCGCAGACACCGCCGCCCGCCGCCGGCACGAATCCGCTGCTGGGCGGCCTGGAACCCGGCGGCGGGGAGCAGACGACCGATTCGTTGCGCGTGATACCAGATGATCAGAACAACGCGGTCCTGGTTTACGGCACCGAGCGCGAGCTGAGCACGATGGAAGCAATGCTGCGAAAGATCGATATCCTGCCGCTGCAAGTCCGGATCGATGCCGTCATCGCCGAGGTTACATTGAACGATGCCTTGCAATATGGCACCCAGTTCTTCTTCAAGGCCGGGGGTGTCAACGCCATCCTGAACACCAGTCCAACCGCAACGACACCAGCCAACCCATCGGCTGCTACTCTTGGCCTTAGTTTCCCCGGCTTCTTCGTCGGCGGACACGGTCCCGGCGGCGCGCCTTTCGCGATCCAGGCCTTGCAGAATGTCACCACCGTGCGCGTGCTTTCGTCCCCGGAACTTCTAGTGCTGGACAACCAGCCGGCAAGGCTGCAGGTTGGCAGTGTGGTTCCTTACCTCAGTCAGTCCTCGCAAAGCACCCTCACCAGCAACGCGCCGATTGTGAACTCGGTCAACTACCAGCAAACGGGCGTGATCATGGAGGTTACGCCGCGGGTAAACAGTGGTGGCTTGGTGACGTTGGACGTCGTGCAGGATGTCAGCAGTGTTGAGACAGGGGTCATCACCACGCCGGGAGTCAACTCACCGACGTTTAACGAGCGAAATGTCACCTCCCGTGTCGTTGTGCAAGATGGCCAGACAATTGGCTTGGCGGGACTGATCACCGACACAACGTCGCAGGGCAATCAGGGGATACCCTGGCTGAAGGACGTGCCTATCCTGGGACTCCTCGCGGGAAACCAGAACAACACGCGCCAGCGAACCGAATTGCTTATCCTGATCACCCCGCATGTCATCCACGACCAGCGCGATGCGCGAGCGCTGACCGACGACTTGCGGGATCAACTGATCAATGCGGCAGCGGTGCCGGGGACGCTGAACAATCTTCGCCCGTCCGGGCAGGACGATCCGTCGGCGCGGCTGCGGAAACAGCTGAAACTGCAACAATAGTGCCAGGATCGTGCATCAGAGAGGCGCGCGTGATACTTGACTACGGCGTAGGTTCGTCCCGGTTATCAACGGGACGAACCTACGTGGAAAATGTTGCCAGCGCACGGGCAGCTTGGACGCGAGGGGTCAGGCCAGGCTGCTGGCCAGCGCTTTTGTGGGAATAGGTTCGCCGGGAATCCCCACGACGTAGGCGCCAGCGGAGCATAGCGCGACGACCCCGGCGACGAGCAGGGCGGGGGTAAAGGAGCCAGTCGCCTGGACCACGAATCCGGTGATCATCGGCGCCAGTGCCCCGCCGATAAATCCTCCGAAATCCATGATCGCGCCCAGCGAAGCGGCATAGCTGGGCGGGGCGCAGGCGTTGGCGAGCGACCAGGATGTGCCCGACGCGCTGAAGCCGAAGAACACGGCGACGGAAATCGAGGCCACGGCGATAACGTTGCTCGCGGTCTCGGCCGCCACCAGCGTGGCGCAGGCCATCACCAGCATGCCGATCACGGTGAGCAGCTTGCGGCTGGCGATCGTTGTCATCCCCCGCGTGGTGAGACGGTCGGCGAGGAAGCCGCCGCCGATGCTGCCCACCAGGCCGAACAGAAACGGCACCGAAGCAACGAAGCCGGTTTTCGGGATGCTCATATGGCGCTGCAGTTCCAGGTAGCCGGGCAGCCAGGCGATGAACAGCCAGCCGACATAGACATTGCCGAAGAATCCCAGGATCAGTCCCCAGGTCGCGCGGAAACCGAACAGCTTGCCCCAGGCCGCCGCATGAACCGGATGCGCGTCGGGCGCCTGTCCGCCGTCGTACAGGTATTGCCGGTCTTCCGCAGCAAGCGTTTCGGCGTCGAAATCCCGATACACCGCGTACCAGACACCCGCGAGGACGAGGCCGACCGCCGCCATGATGACGAACATCCAACGCCAGCCGAACAGCAGCATCAGCGGCGTAAGCAGGACCGGCGCGATCGCGGTGCCGAGCGAGGGCGCGCCGTTCCAGATGCCGACGCCGGTGGCCTGGTCGCTCTCGTGATACCAGTCCTTCACCACCCGCGCTGCCGCCGGGAACGTCGGTGCCTCCCCCACGCCCAGCAGGGCGCGTGCGACCAGGAACTGGCCGAAGCTTACGATGAACCCGGCGGCACCTTGCGCGAGCGACCAGACGATGAGCGAAACCGCCAGCACCCGCCTGGGCTTGCCGCGGTCGACGATGGCACCGGCGACCAGAAGAGTGAAGGCGTACGGCCACAAAAAAGCTGAGAGCAGCACGCCCATTTCGGCGACCGAAAGTCCGAGTTCGTTCCGGATCAGCGGATTGGCCACCGACAGCGTGCCGCGGTCCATGTAGTTTACGACGCAAATGATAAACACCAGCAGCATGCTGGTATTCTGAACCGACTTGATGCGCTGGGTACAAACGACCCGTCCGACATTTGCCATCGCAGCCTCCCGTAACGTTCGCCCTTCTCTGACCGGTGGGCGTGGCGGACCGCCATAGACGATCCGGTGACTTGTCCAGCTCGGCGCCTGGCGGTGCACTCAGCGGCGCGAGCGGGTCCCTGTCAAAGGAAAAATACTTACGTTTCGGTCAGAATGAAAAGCTTCCAATCGTCAACTCCCGTAAAAGGCGGAACCATGTCGACAAAGTTACTTGTAGTTAACAAGGCTTCGCCGTTCACTTCATTCCGCCGCGGTCGCCAGCTTGTTGATGGCGACGCCCTTGCCGACGCCGGCGCGATCCTTGTACGGGGTCGTATCGATGTCCTCGAGTTCGATCTCGCGGGTCAGCACCTTTTGCTTCCACGCCTGATGCTCAGGCTCCTTGGCGGTGAATTCCGGCATCACCTCGCTGGCGAACAGCTCCAGGCTTTCGCAGATATGCGGGTGGCTGTTCTTGCCAGCCTGGTTGAGCAGGATGATCTGGTCGACGTGCGAGGTCTCGAACCGGCGCAGCTTCCGCCTGATGGTCTCCGGGGAGCCGATCAGGCCGCCGGTCAGCGCGCGTTCAGCGAGTTGAGGATTGGCCGTCTTCCATTTCAGGTACTCCTCCCACAGGCTGAGGGTTCCGGGTGCGGCACGTTCGCGGTTGCGGGCACCGCTGTAATAGGCGAGCGAGAACTGGAAGAACGTCACCCCGTCGGCCCGGCGGCGCGCTTCCTCGTCGGTCTCGGCGCACATAAAGTAGCTGACCATCGCAATGTTGCAGTTGGACTGGTAGTCCGCCAGCTTCTGCTGCCGCAGGACAAACGAATTGTAGTAGGCGTGGACCCAGGCGTTGGCCATTTCCGCTGACAGGAACTGGAAGCCCAGCGCGCCGATACCGCAACGGCCGGCCAGCTCGATCGTTTCTAATTGCGAACAGGCGACCCAGAGCGGCGGATGCGGCTTCTGCATTGGCTTCGGCAGCACGTTGCGCAGCGGGAACTTGAAAAAGGGACCGTCATATTCCCAGCCGCCGTCCTTGAACATCGGCATCACGCAGCGCACGCCGTCTTCCCAGACCGCCTGCTTATCCTCCATCTGGCGGTCGAATGGTCCGAGTTCGGTGATTGACGCGCCCTCGCCCATGCCGAATTCGACGCGCCCGTTGCTGACGAGATCGAGGCAGGCGACCTTCTCCGCCACCCGCGCCGGGTGGTTGGTGGTCAGTTGGATGATGCCATGACCCAGCCGGATCTGCCTGGTCCGCTGGCTGGCGGCGGCGAGGAACACTTCGGGCTGCGGCGAGTGGGAGTAT
Organism: Rhodopila sp.; assembly: GCA_036500715.1. Classification (GTDB taxonomy): domain Bacteria; phylum Pseudomonadota; class Alphaproteobacteria; order Acetobacterales; family Acetobacteraceae; genus Rhodopila. Next base: position 4,860 of record DASYBP010000495.1, on the reverse strand, counting down.
TCCTCGAGGAAATGGTGCTCGACCTCCCAGGCATAGTGAAAGCCCAGCCGATCCGCCAGTTCGACCTGTGACAGGGCGTTCTGGTAGAGCTTGTGTTCGGTGTCGGCCTGCCACGGGCGCGGGCACTGCAGTTCGTAGAAGATGCCGAATTTCACGGGCCGCCCTCCAGCGTTGATGCTACTGGCGAGTATCCTTGGCAGACCCTGAGCGGGAAGTCGATATCAGGGTCCGCTGTGCTGTTCGCGCCAGTGCAGGAAGTCGCGGAACAGCGCCTCCCGCCGCTCGTTATCCATGCCGGCGACCGACTGGCCAGACTGGTTCAGATAGGAATCGAATGATGTGCGCAGGCCGCTGTCCGCCGGGCTTCGCACCAGACCGAGCGCTTCGGGGTAGCGTACCCAGCCTTGCACCTGGGCTGACAGATTCACCTCGCGCCACTTGGGGTGGTAGCCGGGACGGCGGAACTGTTCGAAGCGCTCGAACAGTGTGTCAACAAAACGATTGACCCGCTTGGCGCGCGCGCTGTCTGACGGCGTTGACAGCGTGACCAGCACCGAACCCACCGCGATCGTATCGACCGGCGGGCCGGCGGGGACGAGGTTTGGGTAATGCTGATGATCAAGCGTAGTCGGCAGATAGCTGTCGATCAACTGGGCGTTCAGCGGGATCGGCAGGAAGTGCAGTCCGCTGCCCGGCTCGATTTCTTGCAAAAGTGGCACGGGTTTGCCACCGACGACGAACATCGCCGCGATTTCGCCGTGACGCAGGTGATCCAGCGAGGCGGCCTCGCTCTCGTGCACCACATTCGGGGTGACGTGCGACATGTCGAGCAATGCGGACGCGGTGATTTCGGTGCCACCGCCGACCGGGCCGATGGCCACCGGTTTGCCGGCAAGGTCATTCAGCGCGACGATTTCCTTTCGCGCGAGGAGATGGATTTCCTCGGGGAACAGCTTGGCGATGTACTGGACCGTGCTTTCCCGCGGGATCGTCCCGCCCTGCATGGTCTGCGTCAGGGCGTCGGTATGGACAATCGCGACGTCAACACCTTTGAGGTAGATCAGATCGGCGATGTTCTGAACCGATCCGCGACCCAGTATCGGTAGCACGCGGAGCTTGTCGCCGTCGTCGAGCGCCTGGGCGATGTCGGCGGCAATCCGGGCGTCGGTGCTTCCGGCACCGCCGCTGATCAGGCCGACCGTGGTGTTCAGTCCGGTTGAGGTGCGAACCGCATCCGATACCGGCGGGCTTTGCTCGGCCAGCGCCGCACCGATTAGGCTGCCGATCACCAGTGGAACGACCAGACACGGACGCAGCATTTACTCTTCCCTCGCACCATTGTCAGAAAGACAACTTGTTTTCATTGTAGATTGATGCGGCGAACGACGCCGGCGCGACGCTGCGCCAACGCCTTTCGATTCGGCAAGACCCGCTATCGTCCGGAAAGCGGCGGAACAAGCCGCGCTCAAGGAGAAGTGTTTGACCGATCATGCGCGAGGCCCGGCTTTGTTTCGTCCAGATGCGATCGCCGCGCACACGGCTAGGCTGAGCGACGCGTTGGTCGACCTGATGGCCGGTCTGCCAGCGTGGTGGAACGTTGGCGCCGAGGCCACCGGAGCGTCCCGGCGGCAAGGCCGCAGCCTGTCTCCGCCCGCTGCGGGTGAGCGCATCCGCGCGGGCTGCGTTAGGCCGATCTCAGTCCTCCTGTTCCCGCAACCGAGCGACCTCGGTCTGCAGGAATACTGCGTATCGATAGACGGTCTCGTCAGGCTGGTTCCAGCATACGTAGCCGCGGCAGTCGTGCGGCCTGGCCTGGTAGACGCTGCACATATGGTTCTCGTCAAGGAACTGGCAGGTCTTATAGCCGGACTTGATGCGTTTCTCGCCCTTCCTGGTAACCTCGACGATATGGCGCTTTTCGAATTCGGGGACGCTGATATCGAGGTGCCTGGCCAACCGTCGGATGTCGTCACGGCTGACCCGCACATAGCCTGCCATGCGGCAGCACAGGGCGGGACATTTCAGGCAATCTAAACGCTCATGCGAGGCCATCGCGGATGTTTGCGACCGACCGTGCGCGGCCGCAAGACCTCAGGTTGCATCTTCTGTTCTGAACTCGGCCGGAACGATGATTTCAAGAACCTCGCAGTCCGGGGAGTAGTCCAGCACAGTATGCTTGATGCCCGAAGGTTGCAGCCAGCAGCTTCCGACTGACATCATCTGCTCGCCGTGGCCTTCAAACTCGTTCTTCATCCAGCCTTTCAGTACATAAACAAGCTGCAACTCGGTCTGGTGCAGGTGCCGCTTACGGACTTCGTCGGTGCACGGTGGGATGAGCCGGATCACGTGCGCCTGGCACAGGCCGCCGGTGGCGGCGGCGATGCCGAGGTCGCGGTAGTGAGCATAGGCGCGCAGGCCGTCAGCCTTGAAGTCGGCCTCGTTCACATGGCTGACGGTGAATGTCTGCGGGGGGTTGCTGGCGAGTTTGCGGGCGGCTGGCTTGGGCGCGTCGGCTGGCGGGCGAACGCGCCGCTTGGCGGGTGCCGGAATGGCGGTGCGGGTGGCGGGACGGCGGGGGGCGGCTTTTTTCACCATCACCGTTCCGGCCCGCGCGGCGGTTTTGCGGCCGGCCGTCTTTTTCGGTGGCAGAGTCTTCGCGGCCGGCGCCTTTCTGGGTGGAGCGGCCTGTTTCAATGCCGCTTTCTTGGGGGCCGCTTTCTTTGAGGCGGCTTTCTTTGACGTGGCTTTTTGGGACGCCGCTTGCTTGGGGGGCGGGGTCTTGCCCTTGGGCGCGGCGGTCATCTTTGGTGCGACCGCCGGGGGCGCCGCTTTGGCGGCGATTGCCTTCTTCGGCGTAGCAGCGGTCGCCTCCGCCTTCTTCTTGGGCTGCATTGCCGCTTTCACCTTCTCGGGTGCGGTGGCTTTGGCCATGGCGTCATCCTCATGATACGCTTTCAGTTGCATTCAGTATCGACGCGATGACGCCGGTTTTTCAAGTGGGCACTACGAAGCTGATCGCGGAAGGACTTCCGGCCTCAACCGTCAGTATAGCGCATCAGAGAAGCGCGATACAGGCGCACTTTGTTTGATGTGGGCGATTCACGCGGAAATCGTGATCGCTTCGCCACGCTTCGCCGCGATCGGACACGATCCGGCGGGAATCGGCCCGCCGGCCGGTCTGGTCGATTTGAAACACGCGGATGTCGTCGCTGTCCGGATTTGCCGCGCGCAAATGCCTCTCGTCCGCCCCGAGGGCGAAACCGCGGTGCACGGCGGCCAATGGCAAACGCCCCGGCACCGGGTGGCCGAGGTTCAGGACAGTACGAACAGCGACCGCTTGGCGCGGCCGCGATTTCCGCGGTCGTATTGTGTATGGTACAATCCAGCGGCAGCGTCGTGATCACCCGTTGCCGCGGCCGTCCGCTCGGGCGTGGCGGCCGCCATCAGTCGTAGACTTCCGGGTTGATCGTGTTGTCGCGAGCGGGGTCGCCGTCAAGCACGCCAAGGATGTTGCGCGCCGTAACCACCGCCATTGCCTGCACCGCTTCGACTGTCACGCCGGCCATGTGGGGCGAGGCGATGACGTTGCCGAGCGATAGCAGCTTGTTGTCGAGCGGCGTCGGTTCCATGTCGAAAACATCGAGGCCGGCGCCGCCGAGGCGGCCCGAGGTCAGCGCGCCGTAGAGCGCCGGTTCGTTCACGATTCCGCCGCGCGCGGTGTTCACCAGGAAGGCGTTCGGCTTCATCCTGGCGAGCCTGGCGGCGTCGAGCAGGTCCACGGTCGTGGGGGTTTTCGGGCAATGGATCGAGACAAAGTCGGCCCGTGGCAGGGCCGCGTCGAGATCCGCCACCGCCTCACAGCCGGCCGCGGTGATTTTCGCCTGGTCGATGAACGGGTCAAACACCAGCACGGACATGTCAAAACCCAGGCACCGGCGGGCGGACCGGGTGCCGATGCGGCCGAAACCGATGATCAGCACGGTCTTGCCGGCCAACTCGATGGGCAGATCATGGTGGCGATCGGTCCAGCGGCTTTCGCGGACCAGGCTGTCCAGGCGGCGGTTCTGCTTTGCCAGGGCGATCATCAGGTGAAACGCCTGCTCCGCCACGCTGACCGAGTTCGCGGTGCCGGCCACCATCAGCGGCACGCGTCGCGCCGTGAGCGCGGGCACGTCGACCGCGTCATAGCCGACGCCAATCCGGGCCACGACCTGGATGGCCGGGGCGGCGTCCGTCTCTGGCTTTTTGAAGGGCGTGCCCGACAGGGCAATGCCGGCGCTATCCGCCAGTTGCGGCAGCAGATCGGTTTGGTTGATGCCTGCCGGATAGATGACGGTTTCGATATCGCCACGGGCCCGGACGATATCGAGGCCCTGTTCTCCCATCGTATGCGGGAGCATCACCTTGCGCTTGTTCGTTGCCATCACCGCTTCCCCCATGAGCTTGCTCACCGCGAGTTAGCTCCGAATGGCGGTCGGCGCCAGATGCGCCGCCGGCTGTTGTTGGCCGGTTGGCGGTCTTACAGGAGCATCATGGGCTCGCTCATCGCCTGGTCCAGGATGATATCGGCCACGGCTGGGTCTTCGGTGATTGGTCCGAGCGTATGCACCGGGCGGCCGGCGGCGCCGCGGGCGTCCTGTTCGGCTGCGATCAGCGCCGGCAGATCATCGCGCACGTGGGCGCCCTGGTTGGCAAGGAAGCCGATCGCGCAGACCGGGTGGCTGCGCAATCCGCGCAGCGCGTCGGCGACAAAGGGGGCTTCTTCCAGGCAAGCCGGTTCGACCCGCGCGAAAAGGGTGGTGGCCGCGACGCGAGCGGCATGGCGGTGCAGCGCCAAGGCTTGGCCGGGGGCGGTGGCCG
>DASYBP010000494.1:0-1985 GCA_036500715.1 Rhodopila sp. | reverse complement strand
TTCCAGCACCCCCATGTCGCCCTCGGAGGCCGGGATTACGACCATGTCCACCGGGCGGGCCAGCAGCAGCCTTTCCGGGCTGACGATTTCCAGCTTCGTCGCCATGATCAGGCGTTCGCCTTCAATGTTTCGGCCTTTGCCACAGCCTCCTCGATGGTGCCCACCATGTAGAAAGCGGCCTCCGGCAGGTGATCATACTCGCCGGCGCAGATCGCCTTGAAGCTGCGCACGGTGTCTGCCACCGCCACCAGCTTGCCCGGAAATCCTGTGAACACCTCGGCCACATGGAACGGTTGCGACAGAAAACGCTGGATTTTCCGAGCGCGGGCGACCACCAGTTTGTCTTCTTCCGACAATTCGTCCATGCCAAGGATGGCGATGATGTCCTGCAACGACTTGTAGGTCTGCAGGATGCGCTGCGTCTCGCGCGCCACGAGGTAATGGTCCTCGCCGACGATGCGTGGGTCCAGCGAACGGGATGTGGAATCCAGCGGATCCACGGCGGGATAGATTCCGATCTCGGCAATCTGTCGGTTCAGCACCGTCGTCGCGTCCAAGTGGGCAAACGACGTCGCCGGCGCGGGATCGGTCAGGTCGTCCGCCGGCACATAGATCGCCTGCACCGAGGTGATCGAGCCCTTGTTGGTCGAGGTAATTCGTTCCTGCAACGCGCCCATGTCGGTCCCCAATGTCGGCTGATAGCCCACCGCCGACGGGATGCGGCCCAGCAGCGCTGACACTTCCGCGCCGGCCTGGGTAAAGCGGAAGATGTTGTCGACGAAGAACAGCACGTCCTGCCCTTCCTCATCGCGAAAGTACTCGGCCATCGACAGGCCGGACAGACCGACACGGGCGCGCGCACCCGGCGGCTCGTTCATCTGGCCGTACATCAACGCCACCTTGGAGCCTTCCTCGAGGTTGCCTTTGTCATCCATCCTGATGACGCCGGCATCGATCATCTCGTGGTAGAGGTCGTTGCCCTCACGCGTGCGCTCGCCCACGCCGGCGAAGACCGACACGCCGCCGTGCGCCTTGGCGATGTTGTTGATCAGCTCCTGAATCAGCACGGTCTTGCCGACGCCGGCACCGCCGAACAGGCCCACCTTGCCGCCCTTCAGGTAAGGGCACAGCAGATCGACGACTTTGATACCGGTGACCAGGATCTCGGCCGACGTCGCCTGATCTTCGAACGAGGGCGCCGGGCGATGGATCGGGTATTTCTTCGCGGTGTGAATGGGACCCTTCTCGTCGATCGGTTCGCCGACCACGTTCAGGATGCGGCCCAAGGTTTCCGGGCCGACCGGCACCATAATGGGCGCGCCGGTGTCGGTCACTTCCTGGCCGCGCACCATGCCGTCGGTGCTGTCCATGGCGATGCAGCGCACGGTGCGCTCGCCAAGTTCTTGAGCCACTTCCAGGGTCAGGGTGCGGTTTTCGATCTTGCTGAGTAGCGCGTTCTGAATGTACGGCAGGTCGCCGTCAAACTGCACGTCCACGACTGCGCCGAGAACCTGGGTCACGCGACCGACGATGTTGCTTGCCATTATGCGAGGGAATCCTTTCGTCCGGATCAGACGGCTTCCGCGCCGGAGATGATCTCGATAAGTTCTTTGGTGATGTTCGCCTGCCGCGCGCGGTTGTAGTTCTGCGACAGCCGCTTGATCATGTCGCCGGCATTGCGGGTGGCGTTGTCCATCGCGGTCATGCGCGCGCCATGCTCGCCTGCCGAACTTTCCAGCAGCGAGCGATACATTTGGATCGCCAATGCCTGCGGTAGCAGTTTCGCCAGGATGGTTTCCTCGTCTGGCTCGAAATCGTAGGTCGCGCCGCCGGTGTCGGCGGTTTCGCCGGCGGGCGGCGGCGGCGCGGGAATGATCTGCTGTTCGGTCACGACCTGAGCGATCACCGACTGGAACCGGTTGTAGACGATCGTCGCCACGTCTACCTCGCCGGCCGCCAGCATCGCTGTCACCCGCTGAGCAACG
>DASYBP010000493.1:0-2572 GCA_036500715.1 Rhodopila sp. | reverse complement strand
TGCCCCAGGCCCGAGCGATGCTATACGACCGAGTCGCTGCCATGGTACCCCTCGGGGCCGGAGAAAACGACGACAATGCCGGATGATCTGATCGGTCTCATCCAGGAAACCCACCTGAAGGACGCGCTGTCGGAGCGCTACCTCGCCTATGCGCTGTCCACCATCATGTCCCGCTCGCTGCCGGATGTGCGCGACGGCCTGAAGCCGGTGCACCGGCGGCTGATCTACGCCATGCACCAGTTGCGGCTGGACCCCGCCGCCGGCTTCAAGAAATGTGCCCGAGTCGTCGGCGACGTGATGGGTAAATACCACCCCCACGGCGACGCCTCGATCTACGACGCCATGGTCCGGATGGCCCAGGATTTTGCCGCCCGCTACCCGCTGGTCGAGGGCCAAGGAAATTTCGGCAACATCGACGGCGATAATCCCGCGGCGATGCGCTACACCGAGGCCCGCCTGACCCTCGTCGCCCAGGCCATGCTCGCCGGCATCGACGAGGACACCGTCGATTTCCGCCCGACCTACGACGGCGAGGAATCCGAACCCATCGTTCTACCGGGCGCCTTCCCCAACCTGCTGGCCAACGGCGCCGCCGGCATCGCGGTCGGCATGGCCACCTCCATCCCGCCTCACAACGCCGGCGAAATCTGCGCCGCCGCCATCCACCTGATCCAGCACCCCAACGCCACCACGGCCGACCTGCTGCGCCACATGCCCGGCCCCGATTTCCCCACCGGCGGCGTGCTGGTGGAAGACGCCGGCGCCATCCTGACCGCCTACGAAACCGGCCGCGGCGGCTTCCGCCTGCGCGCCAAATGGGAGGTCGAAAAAGCCAAGCACGGCACCTGGTCGATCGTCGTGACCGAAATCCCCTACCAGGTGCAAAAATCCAAGCTGATCGAGCAGGTCGCCCAACTCATGGAGGACAAGAAACTCCCCCTCCTCGGCGACGTCCGCGACGAGAGCACCGACACCATCCGCCTGGTGCTCGAGCCGAAAACCCGCGGCGTCGAACCCGAAGTCCTGATGGAAACCATCTTCCGCGCCACCCCGCTGGAAACCCGCTTCCCGCTCAACATGAACGTCCTGGACGCCACCCGCACCCCGCGCGTGATGCCGCTGCAGGATGTGATCCGCTGCTGGCTGGATCACCGGCACGAAGTCCTGGTCCGCCGCTCCAATCATCGCCTCGCCACCATCGAGCGTCGGCTGGAAATCCTCGACGGCTACCTGCTAGTCTATCTCAACCTCGACGAGGTGATCCGCATCATCCGCGAGGAAGACCAGCCGAAACCCCGCCTGATCGAGCGGTTCAGCCTGAGCGACGTGCAGGCCGAGGCGATCCTGAACATGCGCCTGCGCAGCCTGCGCAAGCTGGAGGAATTGGAGATCCGCAAGGAGCACAAGTCCCTGACCAAGGAACTCAAGGATCTGCGGACATTACTCGGCAGCGACAAGCTGCGCTGGGTCCGCATCACCGAGGAACTGCAGGACACCCAGAAGAAATTCGGCGCCGGCCCGCTGGGCGACCGCCGCACCGAACTCGGCACCGCCCCGGCCGCCGTCGAGGTCAACTTCGAGGCGTTCGTCGAACGCGAAGCGATTACCGTGATCCTGTCCGAGAAAGGCTGGATCCGGGCGATCAAGGGCGCCGTGACAGACCCAGGAGAGCTGAAATTCAAGGAGGGCGACAAACTCCGCCTGCTGCTGCCTTGCCAGACCACTGACCGCCTGACATTGCTGGCGACCAACGGCAAGGCGTTCACCCTGAAAGCCGCCGAACTGCCGCGTGGCCGAGGTGACGGCCAGCCGGTACGCCTGCTGGCGGAACTGACCAACGAGGACGATATTTCGGCGCTGTTCGTCGCCGCGGAAGGCACGCGGTATCTGATCGCGTCCAACACCGGCCGGGGCTTCATTGTCCCGGCGGCGGAACTTCTCGCCGAACGCAAGACCGGCAAGCAAATCCTGAACCTCAGGCCCAACGAAGAAACCGCGCTCTGCGTGCCCGCTGACGGCGACCATGTTGCGATCATCGGCGAAAATCGCCGTCTGCTGGTGTTCCCGCTGGACCAGGTGCCCGAAATGGCGCGCGGTTCCGGTGTCATCCTGCAACGCTACAAGGACGGCAATCTGTCGGACGCGAAAGTATTCCGCCTGGCCGAAGGCCTGACCTGGAAGCTGGGCGACCGCATCCGCACCGAGACCGATCTGCGTCCCTGGCTGTCGGAACGTGGCACGGCGGGCCGCCTGCCGCCCAACGGCTTCCCGAGGTCTCCAAAGTTCGGTGGATAGTCTCGATGCCCTCGGCTGACAGGATCGAACGACGCTGGTCAGCCTGCTGCGCCTTGCTTTCACGCCCTGAACCGGGCGATAACCAGACGTCAAAAGCCGCGGCGAACCGCGCGCATCAGGGAGAGCACGAATGATTTCGACACGCCGAACCCTCATCGGAGGCGCCGCCGCGCTCAGCCTCGCACCGATGACCCGCCTGCGCGCGCAGGGCCGCCCGAAGCTGACGATCGGTGTGTTGACCGACCTGTCCGGCACCTATCGCGACAACGTCGGCCCG
>DASYBP010000492.1:0-6804 GCA_036500715.1 Rhodopila sp. | reverse complement strand
GCTTTAAGAGCGTCGAATCCGCTGCCCGCTTCTGTCGAAGTTTCGACGAACTGCGAAACTACCTGCACACCCGTTCACGCCGTAGCCGAAACCTTCCACCCAACGCCCGCCGCCATCGATTTCTGCCTCGCGGGATCATTGCGCTCCGCATCCTGGAAGCGGCCTGACCGCCGGCAGTGCCGCTTCACTCCATCCAACACAAATGGCGCGATCACTGACAAAACCTTGGGCGGGGGCCAGTGCCGATAGCCGCCTCTAGTGCACAACCCACCGCCAGCACGCGCGGGTCGTGCAAGCGGGGACCGACGATCTGGACGCTGACTGGCAAGCCGTGGTCATCGGCGCCGGATGGAAGTGTCAGCGCCGGCACGCCGGCCAGGCTGAAGCCGCAAAGGAAATGAATCATTGCGGCCAGATCGATCGTCGGCTCGTCTAACCGGATCGCCGTCATCGGCTGTGTCGGTGTCAGCAGCACGTCGACCGAGTCGGTGAAGACGCTGTCGAGTTGGCGCGCGAGTTCGATCCGGTCCCGCTGCGCCAGGATGGTCGCCGTGCCGGGCACTGTGGCGCCTGCCGCAAGCAACTGGGCCACGTCCTCGCCATAGCGAATGTCCCGGCCACTGAACCAGCCGATCTGCCAATTTGCATGCTGGGCCATCGTTTCAGGTGGGACGATCGCGTCGTTGATCGCCGTGGCGCGGGCGAGCAGCGGCACGGATACGTCCAGCACCCTGGCGCCTAGATCCGTCATCGCCGCAAGGGCACGCGCGAAACCGGCCTGCACCGCCGGCTGCAACGGGATTGTCATGAGTTCCCCGGGAACCCCCATCCGAACGCCGTCCAGCGCGGCTGGGCCCATCGGCAGGAAATCGGGCGGTGGCATGTCGAGACAGGTCGGATCGGCTGGGTCGGGACCCGCGATCACGGCCATGATGGCCGCCAGATCTTCAACCGAACGTGCCAAGGGGCCAATATGGTCCGAGCTGAAGGATTGCGCGACAACGCCTGCCGAGCTGACCAGACCCCATGTCGGTTTCAGGCCAGCGATTCCGCAATAAGCGGACGGAAGCCGAATTGATCCCGCCGTGTCGCTGCCGATCGAGAAGGGGGCAAGCGCAGCCGCCACCGCCGCACCGGACCCCCCCGACGATCCACCCGGAATCCTTTCTGTGTCATGCGGATTGCGCGTCCGGCCATGGACGTTCTGCGTGGTGGCACCGAAGGCGAACTCGTGCGTGTTGACCTTGCCGAGGAGCACCGCGCCTGCTCCGGCCAATCGTTTCTGTACGGTCGCATCCGTCTCGGGCACCCAGTCGGCGAGGATGAACGACCCTGCAGTCGTCCGGATCCCGGCCGTCTGAACGATGTCCTTCAGGCAGTACGGAACACCGTGCAATGGACCACGCCAGCTTCCGGCGGCAATCTCCGCGTCGGCCGTCGCTGCCTCGGCGCGGGCGCGATCCTTGGTAATTGTAACGAACGCCTCCAGGCATGGGTTCAGCCGAGAGATCCGATCCAGATGGGCGCTTGTCGCGCGCAGTGAGGTGATTTCTCCAGCGCGAATGCGGCGGCCCAGGTCGACCGCGCTTAACCAGACCAAATCATCATCTGTCATCGGCCGCTCCCCTCATGTTCCGGCACGTGATCAGAAGCCGACAGTCCTGCGTCCGACACGTTCAGGCAGGCGAGCCGACGCCCGGGACGCTTGATGTCGAGTTCCGGCACGATGCGCGCGCAGTGTTCGGTCGCCAGCGGACAGCGTGCATGCAGTGTGCAGCCGGACGGCTGATTGATCGGGCTCGGGATCTCCCCTTGCAGGGCAAAAGGCACCCTCTGCTGGGCCGGGTTCGGATAGAGCACCGAGGACAGCAGAGCCCGCGAATAAGGATGCAGCGGCTCGCTGAACAGCGCCTCGGTTTCGCCGACTTCCACCAGGCGGCCGAGATAGAGCACAGCCGTGCGATGACACAGTCGGCGCACGGCGGTCAGATCGTGTGAAATGAACAGATAGGCGATGCCCAGACGTCGCTGCAGATCGCGCAGTAGGTTGAGGATCTCGGCTCGCACCGACACGTCGAGTGCCGACGTCGGCTCATCGAACACGATTAGGTCGGGATCGGTCGCAATGGCCCGCGCGACGCCGACACGCTGCAACTGTCCCGCGCTCATCTGATGCGGATAGAGACTGACACTGCCATGCTCCAATCCCACCAGATCCAGCAACGCGTCCACTCGCGCTCGGCGTTCACCGGCGCTCATCGTCTTGGTCAGCCGGATCGGCTCCATGATGGCATCGCCGATCCGCTGACGGGAATCCATGCTGTCGAACGGGTCCTGGAAGACCATCTGGATGCGCGACCGTAGCTTGCGGAACTGCGCCGTCGGCAACAGGCTGATGTCGTGTCCCTTGAAACGGATCGTGCCCTCGCTCGCCTCGATCAGCCGTAGGATGCAGCGTCCGACGGTCGTTTTGCCGGAACCGCTTTCACCCACCAGCGCGACCGCCTCGCCCCGACCGATCGTAAAGGACACGTCATTCACGGCGGTCAGCAGCCTACCGCCCTTCACCGGAAAGCGCTTGACCAGACGGTCGACCTCCAGCACCGGCGCAACACCCGACGCCCGGTTCATAACCGCCGCCGATTCCTCGGCCAGATCAGCATCACGCGACGCCGCCGCCGCGCGCAGCAACTGCCGACTGTAGAGTTCGCGTGGCGCGGCGAAGAACCACTGCACCGGTGCGTCCTCGACCACCCGACCGCCGCGCATGACCAGCACCCGCTCGCAGTAATGCGCAACGATGGCCAGGTCGCGGCTGACCACGATCAGACCGGAGCGGAGCGTACGTACCGCGTCACGCAGCAGGTCAAGGATCTGTGCCGAAATGGTGACATCCAGACCGCTGGTCGGTTCGTCCACCATCAGCAGACGCGGTGCATGGGCAATGGCGAGCGCCAGGATCGCGCGCTGGCACATGCCACCAGAGAGCTCGTGCGGGTAGGCCTGCAGCCTGGTCATCGGGTCCGGGATACCGACCGAACTCAACAACTCAGCGGCCCGTGCCACGGCTTCGTCGAGACGTTGCGGCCGATGCGCGCGCAACACGTTGGTGAGCTGCCGCCCGATCGGCAGAATTGGATTGAGACGCTGGCGTGGGTTTGCCAGCGCCAGACCGAGTTCCTGGCCGCGGATCGTGCCAAGCTCCCGTTCGCTGAGGGTCAGCAGTTCGCGGCCCTGCAAGCGCACCTGACCGGTGGTGACCCGCCATGGCGGCTGCAGCAGACCCATGATCGTCGTCAGCAGAACCGACTTGCCGCTGCCGGATTCACCGACGATGCCTAGTGTTTCGCCGTCACGGACCTGTAGATGGACCCCATCCAGCACCTTGCGCGCGCCCCGATCGCCCTGGAATTCGACCGTCAAATCCTTGACCTCGAGCAAGGCTGGCACCGGTTACCTCCGGTTGGTCGGGTCGAGGAATACCCGCAGATTGTCGCCGAACAGGGAGAACGCGAGTACTGTTACGGCAAGACAAAGACCGGGGAATAGCGCCGTCCACCACTGGCCGGTAATCATGTTCTGTGCCCCCACCTGGATCATTAGTCCCAGTTCGGGCGTGGGTGGCGGCACGCCCGCGCCGACAAAGCTCAGGCCCGCGGTGAGCAGGATCGAAAAGCCGACAGTCGTGGAGAAATGCACCATGGCCGGCGCCAGTGCATTCGGCATCACGTGGACAAACGCCGTGCGCAGGCTGGTGTTGCCGGCGCAGATCGCCGCCTCCACGAAGGTCCGTGACCGCACCTGCAGGACCGTGCCACGGGTGACCCTCAGGAAGAACGGGATATTGAGGAACGCCAGCGCGATGATGACGTTCTTGGTCGACGGTCCGCTGAGGCCGACAAGCGCCAGCGCGAAGACGAACATCGGGAAGGCCTGGACGATGTCCGCGATCCGCATGATCAGTGTGCTGGCGATACGCCCTGCGCGATCGCCCTGCGCGAAATAGCCCGAGATCACACCCAGCGCGACACCGCAGGCGAACGCGATCACCGTCGAGACCAGCGCGATCGTCAGATCGATCCTAGGCGCTGCCATCACCCGCGAAAAGATGTCCATGCCCGAAACATCGGTGCCGAACCAGTGCGTGCCGTTCGGCGAGACCAGGCTGGCGCCGACGGGTGCCTGGGTTGGAAACGGCGCGATCGCCGGGCCGAAGGCGGCGAGACAGACGTTGAGGATGATCACGCAAAGTCCGAACAGCATGCCTGGCCGCAGGCGGGCAAAATGCCAAAGGTCAGTATCGCGCAGAGGCCGCATCAGACGCTGATCCGCGGGTCGAGCAGGTAATACAGGATGTCCACCACGAGGAAAACCAGCGTGGTGAAAGCCGCGGTGATCAGCACCACCGCCTGGATTGGCGCATAATCCGAGTTGATAACTGACTCTACGGCGTACTGGCCGAGCCCGCCCCAGGCAAAGATGGTCTCCACCAGCACGGCACCGCCGAGGAGAAACCAGAATTCGATCCCGACCACCGTGATCACCGGCGGCAGCGCGTTACCGAGGGCGTAGCGGAGCTGCATCCAGCGTGAGAGGCCGCTGGCGCGCGCCTGCACGACGAAGCCGGAGAGCAGCATCTCCTCCATCGTCGAGCGGGCGGTCTTGAGAACGAGCGGCATGTAGACGAGCACCAGGGTTGCGAGTGGCAAAACCAGTTGGCCGCAGGCGGACCAGAAGGCCGGCCCGTTGCCAGTCAGCAGTGCGTCGACGACGTAGGCGCCTGTGATGTGATCGGGCGAGGAGACGGCGAAATCGAGCTGTCCCACGGGAGCCGGCGCCCAGCCCAGAAGATAGAAGAAGATCAGGATCAACAGCAGGCCAATCCAGAAATCCGGCAGCGAGCCTGCCAACATCCCGTAGAAGAAGACACCACGCTCCAGCACGCCGCCACGACTCGTTGCGACTGCAACACCAAGAGGGATGCCGATGACCACGGAAAGCAGCACCGCGCCGACGACCAGTTCCAGCGTCGCGGGCAGCCGCTGACGGATGTCGTTTAGTACCGGCTGCGAAGTACGCCACGAGGTGCCAAAGTCACCATGGGCGATGCGTTCAACATACCGGACATATTGCGACGTAATCGGCTGATCGAGACCCAGAGTGCTGCGCACTTCCCGTATCCGATCCGGCGAGGCGTACGGTCCCGCCAGCATGTAGCTCGGATCACCGGGGAGCAACCGTATCATAAAGAAAACGATCACGGACACCGCAAACAGCTGTGGTACGGTGAACAGCAGCCGTTTTCCGGCGAACAGGGCGAAGCGTCGCATCGTGGACGACCGAGGTTACTGGGGATTGCGTCGCGTCAGGCCTTGTACAGCCACTCGAAATGGACGTTGTTGTCCGGATACCAATGGAAGTTGGTCCAGTCCTTCTTGAACGCTTCCCGCCATCCCGGTTCGACCAGAAAGATCCAGGGAACTTCCTGCGCTGCCAACTCCTGCACGCGCAGATCCATCTTCAGCCGCTCGTCACCGAGCGGCATCTGCATCATGGTGATGACGAGTTGGTTGAACTCGGGATTGTTGAAATTGACCGAATTGTTGACTGTGGTTTCGGGGGGGCCAAGATAGACCCAGCCAGTGTAGCCAGTATCGGCGATCCACGGCCATTGAAAGTTGTCCACCTGGCACATCAGCTGCCGCCGCAGCTTACGCTCGGAATAGACTGCGGCCGGCAGCGGATCGAGCGTGGTGCGGATGCCGACACCGTCGTAGGCAGCTTTGATCAGAACCGCCGCCTCGGCCATCTCGGCGATCGAGTTGTCGAAACTGAGCTTGAGGTCGAAGCCATTGGGGTAGCCGGCCTCGACGAGGATCCTCTTCGCGGTCTCGGGGTCGTACTTATACACCCAGAACTTGTCGGTATAGTTTGGGAATGTCGCCGGGGTGATACTCTTGATCAGGCTGCCCTGACCGAAATAGACCTTCTGGTGGATTTCGTCATAGGGCGTGGCGTAGGCCATGGCCTGGCGCACCTTGGTCTTGGCCATGATCTCGTTGGTCTGCACCGGGCCCACATAGGGAATGAAATTGGCCTTGGCGCGGACGATCTTTATGGCCGGGTTCTTGGCCAGCGCCTGCAGGCTACGCTCGGGCAGGCGCATCGCGTAATCTACGGCACCGCGATCGAGCAATGCGGTCCGCGTAGCTGCATCGGGTACGATACGGATCAGGATCCGCTTGACCGGCGGTAGCGGCTGAAAGTTGTCGTTGCGAACTAGCTCCATCTCCTGGCCCGGAATGTTCTTCACGATGTGGTACGGACCGAAGCCGGCATCGTTGTTTTTCAGCCACTCCTTGGCCCAGGGGTCACTCGCGGTCGCGTGCTGTTTCGCCAGCGTCGCATCGAACGGGCCGCCGAAATAGCTCATCGCCATAAGCTTGAGCACCACCGGCGACGGCTTCGACAGATGGAACCGCAAACTGTACTTGTCGATCACCTCAATATCGTCGGGCTTGGCGAGGAACATCGCGCTGGCAAAGAAGGATCGCACGGCTTTCATCTCGAAACCGCGCTGCCAGGTCCAGACGATATCGGCAGCGGTCATCTCGTTGCCGACCCAGCTCTTGATCCCGGGCCGCAAATGGAACGTCCAGGTCTTGAAGTCCTCGCTGCCTTCCCACTTGTCGACCCAGCGGCCGGTCACGCCCTCATTGCCAGGAGCGGCCATATCGGCGGCATAGATGCCCTCGGTGCCAGTGGGGATCGGCTTGTACTGCATCAGGTCGCCCGAATAGGTCA
>DASYBP010000491.1:0-2333 GCA_036500715.1 Rhodopila sp. | reverse complement strand
CCGGCGAGTCGAAATTGACCGTGCCGATAACGTGCTCGGTAGGGCCCGGGTCGAAGAAGACATAGTGGCTGGCAACCTCTGTCCCCGCCGGGAGAGGGCTGGATCCGACGTCGACAGTCAGCGGTGCTGTCAGGATGATGTTCTGATCTTCGTCAAACCCGAACAGATTGGGGCTCTGAAAATTGTCGTTGCCAACACTGTCGGGAGGACCGAACGGATTGGCCAGCGGCACGGTGAGCTTGACGAACACACCCCCGGCCGTCTGTGCTGATCCGCCCGTGACGGTGCCGCCAATGATTGTCGCGTGGGCAGGGGCAGCAAGCAAGGATAGCACCACGGCGGCGATAGCTGATCTGTACATGGCAGCGTTTCCCCAATTTTCGGGCATGTATAAACAGTAAATCCGTCGACCCTCATGCTCGGTCGGGACCTTGCCGCGCGGCGCGACCGTATTCAATGCGTGACGAACACCGACAACTGTTCAATTTCCGGTGAAGCTATCGGACCGTGCGCTTTCACGGATGCCGAATGGCTACCAAGCCGAGCAGAAGGCCACGGCCGTGCCAGCGGTGATTGGTATTGAAACTCATGCCTCGCGGGAACGGGCCGGCGACAATATCGCGAAGCGGTGCGCATGCCGCAGGAAGAAGCTCTTGATGTAGAAAACACCCTTGAACAGCAGCAGCCGCGAATGGATCGGCGAACGGTCGAACACATCCCCCGACAGCAGCGACAACAACGCCTCCTGCATGCGGAAAAGGTTGCGCGGCGCCATGAACAAGTCGCGCATCGCCCGCGTATTGATGCGGTAGATGTACCAGGAGAACCGGGCCAGCGCGTCCTCGACCTGCGCCTCGAACCGGCGCAACGCGCGGTCGGCCGCTGCGCCCGGCTGGTGCAGGCACGCGGTCACCGCGTCCACCGCCAGAAACGCGCTTTTCATCGCCAGAAAAACCCCGGTCGAGAACACCGGATCGATGAAGGCATAGGCGTCGCCGAGCAAAATGAAGTTCTTCCCGCTCATCTGCCCGGCGCGGTAGGAGTAGTTCCCCGTCGCTGTCGCCGGACCGGTCATCTGCGCGCCTGCCAAACGTTCGGCCAGCGGCGGGACTTGCGCGATCAGGCTTTGCAGGAAGCTGGTAACGTCGGTCTTACGCGACTTCATGAAGTCTGGCGGGCAGACGGCGCCGACGCTGGTGGTTCCATCGGAAAGGGGAATGAACCAGAACCAGCCATGATCGAACCAGAACAGGCTGAGATTGCCCTCGGCCTTGCCGGGAAGACGCCGCGCACCGGTGAAATGAGCGAACACGGCGGCGCTCGCGTGCCGGCGGTTCCGCTGCTTGATGGCAAGGCGGCCGGCGAGCAGGGTATCGCGGCCGGAGGCGTCGATCAGGAACTTTGCCTCGAAACGTCGGGGCTGGCCGTCGCTGTCCTCTCCCGTTGCGACCACGCCGCCATCGGGCGGGAATTCCACCTGTGCGATGCGGCAGCCTTCGATCACGCGGGCGCCCTTGGCGGCAGCGTTGTTCCACAGGATTTGGTCGAGCTCGGACCGGCGCATCTGATAGGCGTAGAACTTGGTCTTGTCCCAAGCGTGGCCGAAATCCAGCATCGTGGTGTGATCGTGCCAGGGGGAGACGAATTCGACGCCGTACTTAGTCATGCCGACGCGATTGATTGCGTCCTGCACCCCGAGTTCCTCGAATAGCGGCAGGTTCAGCGGCAGCAGCGACTCGCCGATATGGAACCGGGGATGAACGTCCTTCTCTACCAGGACGACGTTCTCGCACCGCCGGGCAAGCAATGCACCGATGGTTGACCCCGCGGGACCGCCACCCACGATCAGTACGTCGGACTGTTCCGTCATCATGGCGCGGTCGTCACCTCCATGCTCTTCCCCTGAACGGGCCGGCCGGTCGGTCACTGTAGCGGACCGCAGCGCGAGCGAGAAATGAACGTCGCGCGAACGCGGCAGCTTGCGCCGGCCCGCACCGGGGCAGAGCGACCCCTCCGCCCCTTCCGGGCCTGCTCAGTCTGCCGTTGCAATGACCCGCAAGCCATGTCAAACCATCAGGGTTGTGTGACTATAAGCCGGAGTACAAGAAATGAGCCGTTTGCCAACGATCGCCGTCTTGTCGCTGCTGGCGTCCTGCGTGGCGGTTGTTGCCACTGCCGGTGCCGCCGTGAGTGACGCAAGCGGTCCCGCGGCGGTCATTGCCGCGCCGATATTGAGGCTAATAGCCGCCGGACCATTCGACGGAACCTACGCCGGCAAGGTCACGAACGTGAAGCAGGCGCGGGTGTGCGGCAGCCAGGATTCGTGGGGCGGC
>DASYBP010000490.1:0-3843 GCA_036500715.1 Rhodopila sp. | reverse complement strand
CCTCCGGCAGCTTTTGGCTTCGGCGAGGCTACGCCGGGCACCAGCTCGGCGCCAGTTCCCCCCCCATTGTGGCGGGCTATGGATCGCCGCCGGCGTCGATTTTCAACCAATTTGTGCCCGTTGAAGCGGTGCCGGCCGTTGGATACTGTAGGCTTATCAAGCCGTCAGAAGCCCTTGCCAAGTGCCGCGCCGAGTTGCGCGTGCTCGTCGGCAGCCATGACCTGAGACGCCCTCGCGTGTTCGGATCGGTCGTGACCAGCCTGGATACAGAGGGGAGCGACCTTGATTTGCTGGTCGAGCCCACCGACACAACGACATTGTTTACGCTTGCGCGGTTGGAACATCAGGCCGGCGAATTACTCGGAGTACGCGTATCCGTCCTGACGCCCAAGTTCCTGTCATCGAGATTTCGCGATCGCGTGCTGCGGCAGGCTGAACCGTTGTGACGCACCCTGGGCGGGTCGAGGACTACCTGGAGCATATCGGCCAGGCCATCGAGCGCGCGACGCGATACATATCGCATTTTGATGGCGCAGATGCGTTCCAACAGAAATCAGCAAACGCAAGACGCCGTTGTTCGTAACATCGAGATTATAGGTGAAGCAGCCAACAGGATTCAGACCGAGGCCCCAGCGTTCGTCGCAAAACATGCTGACCTGCCCTGGATCGAAATGCGCGGAACGCGCAACAAATTGATCCAGGAGTATTTTGACGTGGACTGGGATCGTCTGGGGCACAGTGAAAAACGACCTGCCGCGACTGAAGCAGCAGATCGAAAGTTTACTGACCGCGCATCGCCAGTCGACCCAAAAGCAAGACAACGATCGCGCCCCTTAAGCGGGTCCGCCGTTCTTTCTGAGCCGCCCTTGTCTCGGCAACCCGGATCGGGTCTAAACGCCCCGACTCGTCGGAGGAAACCCGCAATGGCCGAGATACGCACGTCGCATCTGATGACCCTGAAGCTCGCCGTGAGTGGCTTGCAAGCGGTCGGGGAAACCCCCAACGGCGACCGCCGCATCGGTTTGGTGGCTGGTGGCACCTTCGAGGGTCCGAGGCTGCGCGGCACGGTGCTGCCGGGCGGCGCCGACTGGATCATCGGCCGCCCGGACGGAGTCACCACGCTCGACGTGCGCATCGTGCTGCAAACGGGTGACGGCGCGGCGATCGGCATGACCTATCGCGGCCTGCGGCACGGCCCTGCCGCGGTGATGGACAGAGTCAACAGCGGCGAGTTCGTCGATCCCGGCGAATATTATTTCCGCACCATGGTGACCTTCGAGGCCGCCTGGCCCCAGTACGCCTGGCTCAACAAGGTGTTCGGCATCGGCACCGGCAGCCGTCCGCCGGAAGGCCCGGTTTACGAAATCTTCGAGGTGCTGTGACCATGGCGACGATAGGCTTCATCGGCCTCGGCAACATGGGCGGGCCGATGGCCGCGAACCTAGTCAAGGCTGGCCACACCGTCACCGGGTACGATCTGAACCCCGCGTCGCTGGACGCACTGGCTCGCGCCGGCGGCAAGGTCGCGTCCAGTTCGGCTGATGCAGCCAAGGGCGCCTCGGTCATTATCACCATGCTGCCCGCGGGTGAGCATGTCCGGCAGGTCTACCTGCACCAGGGCGGCCTGATCGATGTCACCGCGCCTGAAAAACCACTGCTGATCGACTGTTCCACGATCGACGTGGACAGCGCCCGCACTGTGGCCACCGCCGCTGAAACCGCTGGTCTGGTAATGCTGGACGCCCCGGTTTCCGGCGGCACGGCCGGCGCGGGGAACGCCACGCTGACCTTCATGGTGGGCGGCACCGAGGCGGCCTTTGCCCGTGGCAAGCCGGTGCTGGAGGCGATGGGCAAGAACATTTTTCATGCCGGCGGGCCCGGCGCCGGGCAGGCAGTGAAAATCTGCAACAACATGATGCTGGCGATCAACATGGTCGGTGTCGCGGAGGGGTTCCTACTGGCGCAAAAACTAGGCCTCGACTGGAACAAGCTGCATCAGATCTGCGCCACGGCGACCGCCAACTCATGGGCGCTGTCGAATTACTGCCCGGCGCCCGGTCCGGTTCCGGCCGCCCCCTCCAACCGCGACTATGCCCCCGGTTTCGCTGCCGCGCTGATGGTCAAGGACGTGAAACTGTCGCAGGCGGCGGCCGATGCGACGGGATCGCCGACACCGCTGGCCGCGCAGGCGCTGTCGTTCTATCAGCAGGTCGTCGATGCCGGCGACGGTGGGAAGGATTTTTCCGTGGTGTTCCGTTGGCTGGCGGGACAACAACGCTAGAGCAATATCGGCCTGGCTCAAATCGCGAAGCGATCTCAGGCTGATGAAATTGCTCGCGAAATAGAAGCTAGCGCATTTCCAGCCAGGGCGGAAATGTTCTAGCCGCTTCGTCAGTAGCGGGTCACTGCACCCCGGGCGCCAGCGCGGCGGACAGCAGCCGCTCCAGATCGTTCACCCGGAAGGGTTTGGCGCACACCGTCCATCCCGGCCGGTCGGGCGGGATCGCCTCGTCGCCATAGCCCGACAGGAACAGGAAGGGGATGTGCCGATCGGTCAGCAGTTCCGCGACCGGATACACCCGGCTGCCGCGAAGATTGACGTCGAGGACCGCAACATCAAACGCCTGCGTCCGAGCCGCCTCGAGCGCCGCCTCGACCGTGTTGCACGGACCCACGACATCGCAGCCAAACCCCTCCAGACAATCCTCGATCAGCATCGCCACCAGAGCCTCGTCCTCGACGACCAGGACGCGCTTGCCGTGAAGATGGGATGCCGTCTGGGTCATGACGCTGTTTCCTTCCCAAGCACGCTGGCCCCTTGGAGAGGCGCGCGCAATGTAGCCACCACACCATCCGGCAGGAAGTTGATCTTGGCCTGACCGTCGACATCAAGCGCAAACGCGCGTTCGATCAAGGCGGTTCCAAATCCACGGCGAGCGGGGCTGGTCACGGGAGGCCCGTTCCGCTCCGCCCATTTAAGCATCAGTTGCGCACCTTTGGCGGTTTCGTCGACCGTCCAACAGACCTTGACCTGGCCATCTGGGACCGACAGCGCGCCGAATTTCACCGCGTTCGTGGTCAGTTCGTGCACCGCCATGCCCAGCGCGAGTGCAACCCTTGGTTGCACCAGCGCGGCCGGCCCGGTCAGCACCACGTTCGCCTGCTCGCCGGACAGGAAGGGGCGCACTTCCTCCATCAGGATCTCCCGCACCGAGACCGGCGACCATTTATCGCGGCTGAGCAACGCGTAAGCCGCCGACAACGCATGAATGCGGCCGAGGAAGACCTGCTTAAAGCCATCCAATGTCTCGGCCTGCCGCAGCGTATTGGTTGCCAGCGAAATCACCACCGTCAGCATATTCTTGACGCGGTGGTTGAGTTCATCGACCAGCAGGCGCTGATGCTCCTCGGCGCGGACGATGCTGGTCACGTCCACGAAGGTGATCAGCGACCCATCCACCGTGCTGTCGGGGGCGCGGTAAGGCAGGATGCGCATCAGGTAGTGCGCCGAACCATCCCGCCGCTGGACGCGCTTTTCCAGCGGCCGCAAGCTCGTGAGTACCGCCTGCACGTCTTCACGCAGGTTGGTGTAGGTCAGTTGGCCGACGATGTCGCTCAGCGGGCGGCCGACATCGCCGGGGATCAGGTTGTAGATACTGGCGATCTCCGGGGTGAAGCTGCGGATGATCAGGTAGGGATCGAGAAAGACCGTCGCCACCTTCGTGCTCTCGAACAGGTTTTTCAGGTCGCCGTTGCTGCGGTCGAGCTGATCCACCTTGGTCGACAACTGGGCGTTGACGGTGTTCAGTTCCTCGTTGATCGACTGGATCTCCTCGCGGGAGG
>DASYBP010000489.1:0-9327 GCA_036500715.1 Rhodopila sp. | reverse complement strand
GTCGGCGCTAACGGCCCCTGATTCCCCCCGATCCCCCCTGATCCCGCCTGATCCCCCCTGATCCCTCGGGGTGACTGCTGATTTGTTCTTGACGTTGGCAGCTTGCCAACATAGAACAAAAGACGAACTTCTCAACCCATCGGCGTCCTAGCCTGGGTCAGCGAAACGACCTTGCTGAACGCAACGAAACCCGGATATGGTGTTGTTAACCTCTAATCAACCCTATATATAGGCGACCCCAGCGGTTGGAGGGATATTGATGGACGGACTAACGGCGCAGTTCTCCAGGCAACGACCGGTGCCGGGCACCCATTTCGGTGAGGCCCCGCTGCCGCCTCGGCGGCTCGATCCCGGCATGGGAGTCGCCGTCGCCCGCCGCACCGTCTTCCGCCACGGCGACGCCGAGTGCTTCGGCCGCGTCGCCGATCGCGTCGCCGCCGGCAGCATGGCGCTGCTGGGCCGGAACGTGTCGGAGACCGAACGCCGGGAACAGGCGCGGCTGCGCAACGCCATTGCCACTGGTGCCCTGCTGACCTCTGGCCGTCACCTGCAACACGGCGACGAGACTCAGCCTGAACGCAATATGGAGGTATTCACCAACTGCGCTACCGCCGTCGCCTCCTTCGCCAAATTCTACCTGTTGCTGAATGGTTCGGGGGTCGGCCGCAGCTACGATGACGCCTTGATCGCCATTGATTGGTCCAACGCGCCGACCGTGTTGCTGCATCTTTCGCCAGACCACCCGGACTATCCGCACAGCCAGGAAGCCCTGTGCCGCCTGGGCATTGATCTTGGGCTGCTGCCCTGGGGCACAGTCAGCGACGCGGCAGGAGTGACTGAGGCGTTTCTCTCAAGCCACCTTGTCCGTGACCTGCGCAATCTGCCGAACGGCACCACATACCATCTCATTGGCGATAGCCGCGAGGGCTGGGCGAAGGCCGTCGAACTCTTGGAATCGATGACGTTTCGCTGCGAGCGCGACGCGATCCTGCTGCTCGACCTATCGGACATCCGCCCCGCCGGCTCGCCGATTCGCGGCATGCAAGGCCGCCCGGCCTCGGGCCCGTTGTCGCTGTTGCGTGCCTTCCTGAATATCCGCCGGCACGTTATCGACGCGGCCGACACATTGCAGCCCTGGGAACAGGCCCTGCTGATCGACCACCATTTGTCCGTCGAAGTCCAGGTCGGCGGTGCCCGCCGCGCTGCCCGGATGGCCACCAAGTCCTGGCGCGACCCCGGCATCCTGCGCTTCATCCGCACCAAGTCCGAGGGTGGTCTGTGGACCGCCAACCACTCGGTCATGGTCGACGCCGAGTTCTGGCATCGAGTCCAGGCCACCGATACCGATCCCCAGACCGAACACGCGCAGGCCGTGTTTGCCGAAGCCACGCGCTGCGCCTGGATCAATGGCGAGCCCGGCTTCATCAACGGCGATGCGCTCGAGGACCACCGCACCGGCACCGCGTGGGACAAGCCGGTGTACGAGGACGGTCGTGACTTCCGCAGCCTCCGCTATCAGGTGGACGAGGCGGCCGGCCTGCTGGCGGCGGTTTCCCGCCGCGCTGCGTTGTCGCCATTCCCAATGACCACCAACCCGTGCGGGGAAATCGCCTTGCACGTCACCGGTGGGTATTGTGTGATCGCCGACTACGCCCCGCTGCTGGCGTGCCCGCTACCGCTGCAAGACATCACGCCGGGGCAGCCGCCGGCCGATGTCGCCGCCCTGTGGGACGCCCGGGTCGAGGATTCGGTCCGCCTCGGCGTGCGCTTCCTGATGCGCGCCAACGGCATGGACGCACTCTACGCCCAGGAGGTTGCCCGCACGAACCGTATGGGCATTGGCCCGACCGGCCTGCACGAGTGGGCCTGGCTCCGCTTCGGCCTCGATTTCAACGACCTGCTCGACGTAACCCGATCCGCGCCCTTCTGGTCGATGCTGGCCCGCCTGTCCGATGCCGCCAAGCAGGAGGGCGCTGCCTACGCCGAGGAACTCGGCCGCGTTCGCCCGACAACGGTCACCACGATCAAGCCCGCCGGCACCACCAGCAAACTGTTCGGCCTGACCGAAGGCGCCCATCTGCCGGCCAGGCGCCAGTACCTGCGCTGGGTGCAGTTCAAGGGAATCCGCGACCAAGAGAGCGGCGATTGGACCGAGGCGTCCGATCCACTGCTCGCCGAATACGCCGACCGCGGCTACCCGATGCGCGTCCTAAAAACCTTCCCCGGCATGACCGTCGTCGGCTTTCCGACCGTGCCGCTGCTGCTGCGCCTCGGTTTGGGCGAGCGGAGCGTGACTGCCAGCGAGGCGCCACCCGGCGATCAGTATCGCTGGCTGCGGCTTCTGGAGGAACACTGGATCGGTACCGAACAGGGCAATCAGGTCAGCTATACGCTGAAGATTTTCACCGATCGGCATGACCTGGAGTCGTTCCGTTTGATCGTGCGGGAGCAACAGCCGCTAGTACGCTGCTGCGCCGTGCTGCCCAGCCGGCCGGACCACGAGCTGGGATATGAATATTTGCCGGAGGAAGAAGTACCGGTCACGACCTTCGCGGCGATCGTCGCAGCGATTGATGCCAGGCTGACGCAGGAGGCGGTGGACACAGTGCACCTGGAATGTGCCGGCGGAGTCTGCCCGATTTGATATCCCGCTCTCGCGACATCGCCCCGCCCACGCGCCCGTGAACATCTCGACAAAGCGGCCCGCCGTTCTATATTTTGGGTTGAATTCCAGACGGCGACTCGCGCATGGCCCTAGCCTGAAGGACAAAGAACCCGATCGCCTCGCGCGGGAGGTTGCAGCACTGGCCGGCGAAAGCCTGACCGACACCATCCGCGGGGCGCTGCGCGAGCGGGTGGAGCGGGAAAGGCTACGCCGGGGGCAGCCTGGTGATCTTGCCGCGCTCATACGCCAGATCGGCGAGCACTGTGCCGCACTGCATGGTTACGACATGCGCACCCAAGACGAGATTGTCGGCTACGACGACACCGGCATGTGGAACTGATGATTGTCGACACCCCGGCGCTGGTTGCAATCCTTTTCGGGGAACCGGACGCTGTGCGCTTCGGTCAGGCCCTGGCGGCGGCGGCCCGGCTGCTTTCAGCGTCACCAGGGTCTAGTTGTCCTTCGTCATAGAGGGCCGTAAGGGCGAGGCCGGTCGAGCCGACCTCGATCTCCTGCTGGAGGCGCCTTCGAGGTTGTGTCGGTTACACCGCAACAGGCCCAGATCGCGCTCGGCGCGCTCCGCCGCTTCGGCAAGGGCCGCCATAAAGCCGGATTGAATATCGGCGACTGCTTTCCTACGCGCTCGCCATGACAATGGCCGATCCGTTGCTGTTCAAAGGCGAAGATTTTGCCCATACCGATGTAAGCTCGGCGTTGTCTGCCGGAACAATCGTGCCGGGGATCTGACGGGGCGGAAAACCGCCTCTTGCGGCGGTACCCAGCATAGCTTCCACTGCCACCAATGACGACTGTCACGCAAGACCCCCTGAACCAGCCGCACCCACGAATCGCGGCCAACGTCATGCATTTCGCCCGCCTGCTGCGTCGCGCCGGGCTGCCGGTCGGCCCGGCCGAGACGATCGCTGCCCAGCAGGCGCTGACCTGCATCGATCTTGCCTCCAAGACCCAGGCACGCACCGCGCTGCGCACCGCGATGATCCATCGCCACGAGCATCAGGAGGTGTTCGATCAGGCCTTTGCTCTGTTCTGGCGCGACCCATCCGCCGCCGAACAGGCCGCGGCGATGGCGCTGTTGGACGCGCAGAAAAAGCCCAAGCCGGAACGCGCTCCTCCCGCCTCCCGCCGGGTCGCGGAAGCGTTCGCGTCAAAATCCAGCAAGCCGCCGCAGCCGAAGGACGAACCGCCTCGCGTCGATATGACGATGACGGTGTCAGAGCAGGAGCGGCTGCAGCAGATGGATTTCGAGGCGATGGGTGCGGGCGAGATCAACGAAGCGAAACGGGAAATCCGCCGCCTGGTCCTGCCATTGGACCTGCGCCGCACCCGTCGGCTCCGCCCGGACCAGAATGGGCCGGTCACTGACCTGCGCCGCACCATCCGCGCCAGCCTCCGCCAGGGTGGCGAGATCCTCACCATTGCGCGCAACCGCAAGATCACCCGTCCGCCGCCCCTGGTGGTGCTGTGCGACATCTCGGGCTCGATGTCGCGCTACGCGCAGATTCTGCTCCACTTCCTGCACGCCGTAACTAACGATCGAGACCGGGTCAGCGTCTTTCTGTTCGGCACCCGGTTGTCGAATGTGACCCGGCAACTGAAGGCCCGTGACCCCGAGGTGGCGTTTCAGATGGTCGCTCATGTGGTCCCTGACTGGTCCGGCGGCACCCGCATTGGCGAGGCTCTTGCCAGCTTCAACCGTCTCTGGGCCAAGCGCGTGCTTGGCCAGGGTGCCGTGGTGCTGCTGATCACCGACGGGCTCGACCGTGACGGGGCCCATGCGCTTGCCGAGAACATGGATCGCCTGCACCGCTCCTGCACAAGGCTGATATGGCTCAACCCGCTGTTGCGCTGGAGCGGGTTCGAGCCAAAGTCCCAGGGCATCAAGGCCATGCTGCCGTATGTGGACGAGTTCCGTCCGGTGCATAACCTGGCCAGCCTGCGCTCCTTAATCGATCTTTTGTCGCGTCCCGTGTCCATGAAGGGAACACCCCTATGAGCACCACCGAAGTTGAGGATGTCCTCGGTACCGCCGGCGCGTGGCGCGCCGCCGGGGAACAGGTCGCCGTCGCGACCGTGACCGAAACCTGGGGCAGTTCGCCCAGGCCCGCGGGCAGCCAGATGGCGGTGACGAAATCCGGCCGAATGGCGGGGTCGGTGTCGGGAGGTTGTATCGAGGGTGCGGTTGCCGAAGCCGCGATGAAGACGATCGACACCGGCAGCCCGCAATTGCTGGATTTCGGCGTCAGCCACGAGCGTGCCTGGGAGGTTGGGCTCGCCTGCGGCGGCAAGGTGAAGGTGTTCGTCGAGAAACTGACCTGACATTTTGTCCGGTGCTCGGCGCTGTGATTCGCGCCCTCCCCTTTCCGGCGGAGGGCGTTATGATGTTTCAAACAGTGTCCGGATCAGACGTCCATGACCCCAGAAATCCTTGCCGCGCTGGAACAGGCGAAGCGGGACAAGCACCCCGTCGTGCTCGCGACCAGGCTGCCGTCGGGCGAGCAGCGCCTGCTGCCCGATCCGGATGCGCCCAGCGACCTGAACCAGGCCGCGGCGAAAGCGCTGGACCGCGACGAGAGCGGCACCGTCAAACTCGGCGAGACCGACTGGTTCCTGCATGCCTATAATCCCCCGCTGCGGCTGATTGTCGTTGGCGCGGTGCATATTGCCCAGGCGCTGGTGCCGTTCGCGGAGCCCTGTGGCTTCGCGGTGACCGTGGTCGATCCGCGCCGGTCGTTCGCCTCCGACGACCGGTTTCCCGATGTCGAGATCTCCACCGATTGGCCGGACGAGGCGCTGGACGCCTTCGCACCCGACAGCCGCACCGCCGTCGTGACGCTGACCCATGACCCGAAGCTGGATGACCCGGCATTGGACCGGGCGCTGAAGTCACAGGCGTTCTACATCGGCGCCCTCGGGTCCCGCCGAACCCATGCCGCTCGGCTGAAGCGCTTGCGCGACCTCGGGCATCAGGACAACGCCCTGTCCCGGATCCGCGGCCCGGTCGGCCTGAACATCGAGGCCGTTACCGCGCCAGAAATCGCGCTGTCCATCATCGCCGAGATCGTCGCCGTGCGGCGCAACGCCCCGGTGCCGCCGAAACCTGCTCCATGAAATTCGGCGCGTCCCCGCTGGACGAGGCGCGCGGCGCGATCATGGCGCACAGCCAGAAGGTCGGTGACCGGAGGATCCGCAAGGGGTCGCTGCTGGACGATGCGGCGATTGAGACGCTGCGCGTTGCCGGCCGGACCGAGGTGATCTGCGCGCGCCTGGAACCTGGGGACGTGCCAGAAGACATTGCCGCGGACCGCTTGGCCACGCCGCTGGTATCGCCGCTGATTGCGCGGTCCCGCGCGGCCACCGGGCGGGTCAACCTGTCGGCCGAGGTGCCTGGCCTGCTGCGGATCGACGCCGCCCGGATCGACCGACTGAACACCATCGACGAGGCGATCACCATTGGCACCTTGCCGGATTTCGCCGTCGTCGCGCCTAAGGATCTGGTTGCGACCATCAAGATCATACCGTTCTCGGTGCCCGGCAACGTGCTATCGGTGGCCGAGGCGCTGGTGCGTCAGGGCGCCAGCCCGCTGACCTTGCACCCCTTCCGGGCCCTGCGGGTCGGTCTGGTGGTGACCGAACTGCCTGGCCTGAAGGACAGCGTCACGGACAAGACGATCGCCATCACCGAGGCGAGAATTACCGCCCTGACAGGCTGCCTGTTGCCGCCTGTCCGCAGTGCACATACTGAAGAAGCGATCAGCCGAGCGCTGGAGGGGTTGGTGGCCGCGGGGGCCGATCTGCTGCTGGTGATCGGTGCCTCGGCCGTGGTGGACCGGCGCGATGTGGGGCCGGTGGGCATCGAGCGGGCGGGCGGGGAGATCCTGCATTTCGGCATGCCGGTCGATCCGGGAAACCTGATCTGTCTCGGCCGGATCGGCGAACGGCCCGCGCTGGTGCTGCCCGGATGTGCGCGCAGTCCAAGCCTGAACGGCATCGACTTCGTGCTGAGGCGGCTGTTCGCGGGGGTTCCGGTCATGCCGCTGGATATGATGCGGATGGGTGTGGGCGGCCTGCTGACAGAGATGGAAACGCGGCCGATGCCGCGGGAAAAAGCACCGGCGACCCCGCGGGTCGGCGCCGCGCCGCGTAGCGCGCCGCTGGTCGCAGCCGTGGTGCTGGGGGCGGGCCGGTCGCGGCGGATGGCGCCGCACAACAAGCTGCTGGTGACTGACCGGACCGGCAAGCCGATGATCGCCCGGGTGATCGACAATGTCCTGTCCTCCCACGCCAGGCCCATCCTGGTCGTCACCGGACATCAGGCGGAGCAGGTGGAACATGCGCTGGGCGGGCGGCCGGTGCGGTATGTTCATGCGCCCGATTACGCCGAGGGTCTGTCCGCCAGCCTGAAAGCCGGCATCGCCGCGGTGCCGCCGGAATGTGCCGCCGCTGTGGTGTGCCTGGGCGACATGCCGTTGGTGACGGGGCGCATGATCGACCGGCTGCTGTCGATGTACGACCCTGGCGAAGGACGGCTGATCGTGCTGCCGACGTTCCGTGGCAAGCAGGGCAATCCGATGGTGTGGGATAAGCGGTTCTTCCCGGAAATCCTTGAGATCGCCGGCGATTCGGGCGCCAGGTTCCTGGTTGGGAAGCACACTGAAGCGGTCTGCGAGGTCGAGATGGCGGACGACGCGGTGCTGCGGGATTTCGATACGACCGAGTCGCTGACGACGCTGCCGAGGGGCATGCGGCCGGAGGGGGTGGGGTAGTTCGTCAGCGGGTTGTAGCCACCCCAGATGGACGACGCCGATGGACCGGGTTGGCGGGCGGGTGTAAACCGCTGCGGACCGTCCGCAACCGGAGGCACGTCTCATGCCCGACAGCATCTCCCCCACCGGCGACACCCTGATCATCGACATGATCCGCCGCTTCTCGCAGGAGCGGCTGCTGCCGCTGGCGGCGGAGCGCGAAAAGAACAAGCGGATCGAGCCGGAGATCATCGCCGAACTGGGGGAGCTTGGGGTGTTCGGGGCGACGACGCCGGCGGAGTGGGACGGCAGCGAGATCGATCCGGTGACCTACGCGCTGTTGCTGGAGGAGATCGCGGCTGGGGATGGGTCGGTCTCGACGATGGTGTCGGTGCACAACTCCCCCACGTGCATCGTTATCAATAACTACGGGAGCGCGACTCAGAAAGATCGCTGGCTGCGCAAGCTGGCCACCGGGGAGCATGTCGGGTCGTTCGGGTTGACGGAGCCTCAGGCGGGGTCGGATGCGTCGAACCTGAAGACCAGAGCGGTGAAGAAGGGCGACCAGTACGTCGTCAACGGCGCCAAGCAATTCATCAGCAACGCCGCGCATCCTGGCAGTCTGGTGTTCTTCGCCGTGACCGATCCGGGGGTCGGGAAGAAGGGGCTGTCGGCGTTTGTCATCGACAAGACGCATCCAGGGTTTTCCGTCGCGCGGGTGGAGGAAAAACTGGGGCAGAAGGCATCGGACACCTGTGCGCTGACGTTCGAGGACATGGAGGTGCCCGAGGATCAGCGGATCGGGGCGGAAGGTGAGGGATACAAGATCGCGCTCTCGACGCTGGAGAGCGGGCGGATCGGCATCGCGGCGCAGAGCGTCGGCATGGCTCGGGCGGCCTTGGAGTACGCGGTCGGGTATGCACGCGACAGAAAGGCGTTTGGCGGCGCGATCATTGATTTCCAGGCCGTCGGATTCCGGCTGGCGGAGGCGAAGACGAGACTGGAGGCGGCGCGCCAGTTGACGCTGTTTGCGGCGCGGCTGAAGGCGGAGGGCAAGCCGGCGCTGGAGGCGGCGTGCATGGCGAAGCTGTTTGCGTCGGAGGCGGCAGAGGCTATCTGCACGGCGTCGATCCAGACCCTGGGTGGCTATGGGTTCCTGGCGGACTATCCGGTGGAGCGGATCTATCGCGACGTGCGGGTGTGCCAGATCTACGAAGGTACTTCGGATGTGCAGAAGCTGATCCTGCAGCGGATGCTGTAGTGAGATTGAGTGTGGTTCGGCTGGTTAGGGGCGTTCAGCGAAGTCGTGGGTGGCCGGCCTTCGCCGGCCATGACTTCGACGTGGGGAGGCGGAGGCGGTAATGCTGCGTCATCTGCTGCAGGGTCTGCGCACACCGCTGACCGAACCGCCGCCGCCGCTGAACCCGGAGCTCGAGGCGCTGGCGCTGACGCTTGATCAGACCGCGCGGCGGCAGCTGGGGCGCAGTCTGTCGATCCGGCACGTGGACGCCGGGTCGTGCAACGGCTGCGAGCTGGAGATCCACGCGCTCAATAATGCGTTCAACGACCTCGAGCGGTATGGTCTGCGTTTTGTCGCCTCTCCGAGGCATGCTGATGTGCTGCTGGTCACCGGGCCGGTCACGAAGAACATGCGGGAGGCTTTGGAGCGCACCTGGCGGGCCACGCCGAACCCGAAATGGGTCGTCGCGGTGGGGGACTGTGGCGCGGATGGCGGGGTGTTCGCCGGCAGTTACGCGGTGGTCGGCGGGGTGTCGACGGTGGTGCCGGTGGATTTGGTGATCCGCGGCTGTCCGCCGACGCCGAAACAGATGCTGCAGGGATTGCTCGCGCTGATAGGCTAGTGGTCAGCGGTAGTCAAACGCTGGCCTAATAGCGGTT
>DASYBP010000488.1:0-4216 GCA_036500715.1 Rhodopila sp. | reverse complement strand
CAGCTTCAGGTCACCTCAAACTATCGTGACCCCGGCGCACTCTATCTGCTTGGCGGCTGTGATCTTCAGGCAGGAACGAGCACTGGTCGATCGCCGCAACCTGCCGGCAGGGTCACATTGCCGCGCCCGCCACCGGATCGGTCAGGGCCTGCGTCCAAAACGGTTTAGCTTTGCGGAAGCCACGCCAGCAATCGCGCAAACTGTGATCATCCCCCTGCGCACCGCGCCCATGCCAGCCGATGATGATGCCGGCTGCCCGGGCGGGACCGGCGCTGGCGGTATCCAGTTGTGAAACGAGGTCGGCGGCCATCACCATGTCGTTGAAGCCGCCCAGCGCATCCTGCAGCCTGGCGGCGGCCTGGACATAGGACTTGACGACGGCTGCCTGACTGAACAGATCAGCGAAAAAATCGGCCGCGTAGCGCAGGTTCTTCAGCGCGATCCGCACGTCGTGCCGGCGCTCCGGCGGCAGATCGAGCAGCGCCTTGCCACGTTTGCACACCCGTCGGTGAAGCCGTTCCAGGCATTCTGCGGCGAACCCAGATGCGGGTTCAACCAGACGGGATAACTCCGCCCCGGGCAGGGTGTTTCGCCAGCCGCGCCGGGCGACAAAGGCTTCGGCCGACAGCACGAAGCGCGTCGTCTCCGGTTGTGCCAGAAGTTTGGCGACGGCGGCGTGGCCGCCCTCACGGCGCTGCGTAGCATCCGCCATCAGGGCGTCGAAGCCGCTCTCGGATGGGAATGCGCTGCGCGGTCCGGCGTTGACCAAGCTCTCAAATACATCCCAGTTGCGTGCGTCCCCCATGGCCGAGGCGATTTGCTTCGCCTCGGCGCGAAGCGCCCGGAACTCGACGCACGGGAAGCGCCGGTTAAACAGCGTGAGTGCGGCTCGGAAACGGCGCATCGCGACACGCATCTGGTGAACCGACTCGACCTTGTCTGGGCCTTCGAACGCCGGCCAGTTGGCGGTGAATTGGGCCACGCATGCGCTCATGACAGCGTCGATTGCCTCATCGACCGTCCGTTCGGCCAACTTCGGGGCGGCGGCGCGAACGGCCGTGGCATGCGCGCCGCAACTCAGCAGAACGCCGCGCTCCGCCTTGGTTATGATACCCAGGCGAACCGGGAAATTCGCCGCGAGCGACAGACCAAGTTGATACAGGTCGGTTGGCTCGCCGG
Organism: Rhodopila sp.; assembly: GCA_036500715.1. Taxonomy (GTDB): domain Bacteria; phylum Pseudomonadota; class Alphaproteobacteria; order Acetobacterales; family Acetobacteraceae; genus Rhodopila. Next base: position 3,037 of record DASYBP010000488.1, on the reverse strand, counting down.
CCTTCAGCTCAAGCTCGATTTCACGAACCGGGGTCTTCTGGACGCCGCACACGATGAACCCGGTGTCGAAAGCCGCCTCTATCTTGCTCACGCCGACGGCGACGCGGTGCACCACCCGCTTGATGTCGGTCGCGAACACAGGCTGCAGCGGGCGGCCTTCCGTCACCCGCATGATCTCCGCCTCCACCGCGGCGCCAAGCAGCGCCGGATCAGGCAATGACGACGGTGCGGGGGCCTCGAGCTCGCCGCGCTCGAAGGTGCTGCTGCCCGCTCTGCCCTCCCACTTCAGTGTCAGCACGTGGCGGCTGTCCTGGCGGCGCATACGCAGCACAATACGGTGCCGGCGCAGGTCACCGCGTTCGGTATCGAAATAGGTCGAGTGCAGCCGGCAGGCGGCGCCGCGTCCCGCGTCGTAACCGAGCAGCGTCGCTTGCCGAATGGTCTTGAAGGCGTCGTCGTTTACCAGGAATTTGAGTTCGATTTCTCGCCCCAATGGCTTCGGGTCGGTGGTCGCCCCCGCAAACGGCACCGCAATCAAGCTCTTGTGGGGAACGATCGAGTTCAAATGGTTCGCAGCTCGCATGCTTCAGATCCAATACGCTGCATTCGGAATGGTGCCGGCTGGACGATAGGGCTCAACACGCGACTGACCGGCGGCGCGCGTTGCCCTTCGACGACGGAACGCTGATGAACCGCCAGTCCCCTGCATGCGGTTCAACGGCGACAGCGGTGAGTATCCCGGTGAAGTACGCCCCGGTATCCACGCCGATTCGGCCCGGCCCCAGGAGCGGCCGCCCATCGGTCGGGGTATGACCGTGCACAACGGTGAACGGCAGCCCGTGGGGCTTTTTCAGAAACCGCCGTCGGATGGTCAGGAGTGTGTCCGCGCCCTGACCCTGCAGCGGCACACCCGGTTCCACGCCGGCATGGACGAAGAGGTAGTTCCCGGCGATGTGCATTAACGGCAGCTCTGAGAGGAAGCTGACATGATCCGGATCGATCAGGTCGCGCACACGATCCGGTGTTACCCTTTTCCGGGCGCAGCCGTACGACGCCACTGTCTGTTCACCACCCATCTTGAGCCACCGCTGAAACAGACCAGGACTGTTCACTGTCAGCGCGTCGAGCATCATCTGCTCATGATTGCCGCGCAGGACGATCCATTGGTCGCCCCGGCGCGTGGGTCCGGCCATCAGCCGGTCGAGCACCTGGCGGGTCTGCGTGCCCCGGTTGACCACATCGCCCAGGAAGACCAGCGTCGCAGGCAGCCCCCTGGCATCGGCATCGGCTTCGATCGCCGCCAGCAGGCTGACAAGAAGATCGTTCATGCCGTGGACGTCGCCGACACCATAGACCAAAGCGCCTGGGCTGGCCCCTGGGTAGTCCGCCGGTGCGGGCGGCGACTGCTCGTCTTGCACGAGACCAGTCGGTGGAGCGATCGGCGACTGCCAGTGCCGCGTCCGGGGGATCGCCCTTGGCGAAGTTCTCAACGTTCAATCCCGAGGATTCTGTGATCTGCTCAATGCGATCCACTGTGGAAGAAGCCGAATGTGCCTGGGCGAATCGACGAGGGCGCCGCAGTTGCGCGCTCGGTATGAGATCGGCGCGCGGTCGAGGTCAAGCGGGAGAATGTCCCATGGGGTAGGCGTATTCGGAACACAGATCACGGCTTCGGCTACTTCTTCTCCGGCAAAGCGATCCCGGTCAGCGCCTGCCAGACCCGAATTACGAACGAATCGTCCTTCAGCCCCTGCCCGTTCGCCGCCGCTGCCAGGAACAACTGGTGCGCGGCCGCCGCCATCGGCAACGGAAAGGTTAGCGCCCGAGCCTGATCCAGTACAATCCCCAGATCCTTGACGAAAATGTTCACGGCGGAGGACGGCGTGTCGTCGCCCGCCAGGATATGCGGCACGCGGTTCTGCCACATCCAGGAACTGCCCGCGGAGTCCGAGATCACCTTGAACAGCGTCTCGGGATCAGCGCCGGCCCGGATGCCCAAGGCCAGCGCCTCGGCCGCGGTGGCGATATGCACGCCGGCCAGCAACTGATTGACCATCTTTACCGTACTGCCTACGCCGATCTCCTCGCCCAGTCGCCAGACCTTGGTCGAGATCGCCTCCAGCACCGGGGCCGCCTTGGCGAACGCTGCCGCCGATCCCGATCCCATCACCGTCATGGTGCCCGCCCGGGCGCCGGCCGCACCGCCGGAGACGGGGCTGTCAATCATCAGGAAGCCGGCCTGCCCGATCTTGCTCCCCAAGGATTTGGCGGCCTCCGGCGCTACCGTGGCGCAACACAGCACGACCGCGCCCTCGCCAATGCGCGTCAGGCAGCCCTCTTCTCCGAACAGCACCTGCTCGGTTTGCGCGGCGTTGATGACGAAGACCACAACAGCCTCCAGGTCCGTCGGCAAGGCGTCCGGGGAGGCGACAACTTTGCCGCCCTCGGCCGCGAATTCGGCGCGCGCTGCTTCGCGCAACTCGCATCCGGTGACATCGTGACCCTTGTGCAGCAGGTTCAGCGCTGCCCCCATACCCATGTTGCCGAGACCAATGACACCGACTTTCATATCGTTTCCTCCTGCGACCTAACGTCCCGATTCGGCAGGCGCCCTGCCGGGATCAGCCGCCTTACGAACTCCCGAACCGGAAAGGACACCAGCAAGACATTGTTTGCCAGAGTAGTTTTTTGCCAGGGTGGTTTATGGTCAGCCTCTCACAGGATGGCGGACTGCGGAACCACCGGACTAGCGGGGTGGCGTGTATAGGCGATTGCCGGCTACCGCGACCCCGAAGCTGTTCAGATGCCGGTCAATCGGCCTAGAACTTGGACTATCGCAAAGGGAAGCCGCTGCCATGACCCTGATTGCTTCCGCCGAAACCGCCCGCGTGAATCGCCGTCGAGGCTCCGCCCCCGACGGCGTGACGTTTTGGCACACGCTGTATCTGGGGACCACGCGCTATAATATGGTGCCGGGCACGCCGGACCCGGCGCCCGACGCGCTGTTCCCGATGGCGTTTCTTGTCGAGCAGGATCC
>DASYBP010000487.1:0-2736 GCA_036500715.1 Rhodopila sp. | reverse complement strand
TCGCCGCAGGAAGTCGGCATACGCGGCGGCGATCTTCGCCTGGATACCGCCGAGCGCGAGCAGCACCTCGCCGCACGCCGCTCCGTCAAGCCCGGCCGCGGCGGGAGAGTTCAGGTAACGGGCGAACGCGTCCCCCATCTGCAGCGCGTCGGCCACGCTGCCGGGCACCCCACTACCACACTCCTGATCGCCATCACCGCACACGCTGATCACCTCCCCGAGGAAGACCGCAAAGATCGATTTCGTTAGCGATCTTTCAGGATCTTCTAGATTAAGCTTAGCAAACACATTCCCATGATCACAATTCATCTATCAAGATCATTTTCGAATTTACCGAAGAAGCGATGTAGATACGCCGCATATCCTCAGTATTCTGGCTAATCGTCAAAAACTGCCAACCCGCGCTGCAGGCGCTGTTGCCTAGGCCCATGCGCCGATGCTGAATCCCGTCGCGTGATGGATTCGACGGAGTTCACGTAGCGACGTGACCAGGGCGGAGGTCGACACCGAGTCGCTGCCGGACAGGATGGCTCGTTTTGCCGCTGATTCGGCGGCGCGGACCAGTCTCGCCTGGCTGAGGCCTTTCACGTGGTTGCCTATCTCGTCCCAGGAGACCGCTGACGTATCCATGGCACCGAGACGCCTGCGCAGCAGGTCAAGGGATTGTGCCGAATCGGGCGGGTAATAGGCGATGACGGCGTCAAAACGGCTTAGCAGTGCGTCGTCGAGCAGAGTTGGGTGATCGGCTACCGCGACGATGAGGCTTTCCGGCTGGGCGCCATCGAGGAACGAGAGGAACATGGTGAGAATGCGGCGCGCGTCCACGATGTCAGGCCAAAAGATCTGCCGTTCCCCGATCGCATCCAGGTCGTCAAATAGGTACACCGTCCTTGGGTGTGCCATCGCGTCGAAGACGACCCGTAGCTTCGCCGCTGTCTCGCCCGTGTACTTGCTGATCAGCGCGTCGATTCGGATCGTGACAAGGGGCAGCGACAATTCGGTGGCCAGGGCCGCCGCGGTCATCGACTTCCCGGTGCCAGCCGAACCGGTAAACAAAAGCGCGTGAAGCGGCGCGAACCCGTGCGACCCGAGCAGGTCGCGATGTCGCTGCTCGTCCAGTACCCGTTCCAGTTGCTCCCGCGTAGCCGGGGCAAGCATCATGTCGGACAGCCGGACATCGGGGTATTCGGTGGCCACAAGGTCCGCGAGGCCGTCAGCAGCAGGCTCCACCAAGCGCTCAATTCGATCGAAATTTAGAGACGAGCATGGTCGACAAGTATCATTCGTTGGTACTGTAGTTGAGCGGGTCGATCTCACGGGCGAGGAGTTCCGTACCCGCCCGCATGATGTAGCCGGCCAGTTCCTTGCCAAGATGCGGCGGAACCGGGAGTTGCTGGAGTTCCCTTGCCGCCTGGTAGCCGCGAATGAGGTCCGCCGATGCGATGCCTTCCGCCTTCCACTTCGGCGGCCCGACGGTGATTCCCATGTGCTGGCTCCTGACTCTGGTGGGCGGCACCCGCCGCGTGATGGGGCACTCGCGGGGATGCAAGCGCGACGAGTGCCGTGGACATAGCGTGACGGATCGTTTACACCCATGTCGTCGGTATGGCATGATTTTCATATGGTCGGCAGTAAAGAAAACGGAATGGCAGGACATTTCGGTCGACAGGTCCGGAAGGAACGGCTGGCCCACGGGTGGTCGCTCGACGAGTTGTCCCGGCGAACCGGAATCAATGCTGCGCACCTAAGCCGGATAGAAAACGGAAGGCGGCCGCCCACCGAGGTGATAGCCCAGGCCTGCGACGCAGCTTTTCCTGAACGACGTGGCTGGTTCTCGGACTGGTACGACGAGTCGCGGACCTGGGCTGAGGTACCGCCCGGCTTCCGCTCATGGGCCGAGGTCGAGGAGAAGGCGACGGCTCTGCGGGACTGGTGGCCGTCTATCATCTCGGGCCTCCTGCAGACCGAGGATTATGCGCGTGCCCTGATTGCCGTGCAGCCAGCCGTCACCGACGAGGTCACCCGCGCCCGGCTGGCCAGCAGGATGGAAAGGCAACGACGCGTTCTCTACCGGGACGATCCTCCATCAGCGTGGTTCGTCGTTGACGAAATGGCGCTGTACCGTCGCGTGGGGTCGAACGAGGTGATGGCGGCCCAGATGAGGCATGTTGCCACTGTGGCGGCTATGCCAAACGTAACCGTCACGATCATGCCAGCGATAGCCCACCCCGCGAACGCCAGCGGCTTCATCATCGCGGGCGACAGCGCCGCGTACGCCGAGCACATGGCGGGCGGCTTCACCTACACGGACGAGGAAACCGTTTCAGCACTGGCAATGCGGTTCGATAGCCTTCGAGGGGAGTGCTACCGCGTGTCAGAGAGTGCGGCGCTGATCGAGAGGCTAGGCAAGATATGGACGGCTGGCGAAAATCCACTTACTCAGACGGCAACGGCGGAGCCTGCGTAGAGGTGGCATCGGCCGACGCCGTCACGGTGCGGGACACCACCGACCGTGACGGCCTGACGCTGGCGTTCAGCGCCGAGGCGTGGGCGGCGTTCATCACGAGGCTTGGCTCGTAGCCGACGCCGGGGGGCTCTAGGGCTGGCCGGCCGCTGAACGCCGGATGCGTTCGACGATCTGGTTCGCCTCTTCCTCGGTGATTTCATAGAGCTGGTTGTCGAGGTTGCCGCGTTCGAATGAGTAGAGAAGCGAGGTCTGGGTCCATTCAAGGTCAT
>DASYBP010000486.1:0-18859 GCA_036500715.1 Rhodopila sp. | reverse complement strand
GCGGGATGCGGGTTTGTGTCCAGCCAGTGTTGGAAGTCCCGAAACAGCCGGTCCTTTTCGCCAGGGGTGAGTTCGTGCTGGGCGGCTCGGTTGGCGTGCGGAACAGTACGATGATAGGCATGACGGGTTCCTACCAGGGTGGTGTTGTTCCTTGCCGGCGCGGTGCAGCCGCAGACCGCCAAAACGGCCGCAACATCGGCGATCATCAGCAAATGCCGGCGACCGCGATTGACCCGAGGCCAGTTCGACGCCGCTCCTTCTGGCAGCCTACCATGCCGGTCGGTTATCGGCTCCATACGCTAGCCGGCCATAGCGTTTCAGTCTCGTCAAGCAAGGAAACATTGCGGTCCACTTACTGCTCCCATGCCAGCCCGAACCAGCGCCGCGCGGGCGCTATGCGGCGCGTAAATCCGCTTCGAACCGATCGCGCCATTGCTCCAGGCTGTTGGCGCGCATCACCGTCAGCATCGCTTGATGGCGTTCCTGACGTTCTTCGACCGGCATTGACAGCGCCCGGTCGATCGCGCGTGCCATGCCTGCCTGATCATAAGGATTGACCAGCAGGGCGGCATCCAACTCGTGGGCTGCTCCGGCGAATTCGGACAGGATCAGCACGCCCGGCTCCTCGGGGTCCTGGGCCGCGACGTATTCCTTGGCGACCAGGTTCATGCCGTCGCGCAACGGGGTTACCAGGCAGACCTGCGCCTCGGCGTAGAGCGGCATCAGCACGTTGCGGGGGAAGCTTCGGTTCAGGTAGCGCAGCGGCACCCAGTCGACCTCGGCAAAGCGGCCGTTGATCCGGCCGGCCTCGGCTTCCAGTTCGCGGCGAATGCGCTGGTAGATTTCGATGTCAGAGCGTGATGGCGGCGCGATCTGCATGAAGGTGACGAGGCCCTGCCGGGCCGGAAAATCGGCGAGAAAACGCTCGAACGCGGCGAAGCGCTGGCGCAGGCCCTTGGAATAGTCGAGGCGGTCGACGCTGAGGATTAACCGCTCCATCAGGTTGGCGCGCATGCGGGTGGCCTGGCGGCGGTTGGCTGGTGTCTCGGCCTGTGCTCGGACTTCGTCGACATGCACGCCGATCGGATAGACGCCGGTTCGCACGGTGCGGCCGAAGACCGCGACTGTGTCTGGGTCGATCCGCGCCCCGTCCGTGTGGCGCAGCAGGTAGTCGAGGAACGCGGTGCGATCGACCTCGGTCTGAAAACCAAGCAGATCGTAGGCGCACATCGACCGGATCAGTGCCGCGTGCGGCGGCACCGTCATGAACACGCCGGGCGAGGGGAAGGGCGTGTGCAGGAACAGCCCGATCCGGTTGCCTAGTCCGCGGGCGCGCAGACAGTCCGCGAGACAGAGCAAATGATAGTCGTGGACCCAGATAAGGTCGTCCGGACCGATCATCGGGGTCAGGGAAGCGGCGAACAGGTTGTTGACGCGGCGATATCCCTCGAACTCCGGCCATTCGAAATGACCCAGGCCGATCTGGTAGTGCAGCACCGGCCACAGGGTGTCGTTGGCGAAGCCGCGGTAATATTCGTCGTAGTCCTGACGCGACAGATCGATGGTGAGCACGGTGATCGGTCCAACCGTTCGCTCCGGCTTCGGCTTGCTGGTGGTGCTGACCTCGCCGCTCCAGCCGAACCACAGTCCGCCCTTTTGCTTCAGCGCATCCAGCACGCCGGCGGCCAGGCCGCCGGTGGTCGCCTCACCCTCCTGGATCGGGGCGACCCGGTTGGAAACGACGACGAGACGGGACATGGAGGCGTCGGCTTCCTGATGGCGCAGCAGGTTGGGCCCTGCGGTGGCGTGTTCGCAGCTTACGGTGAATCCGGTGGAGCGGCCACCGCAGCCGGCGGCTGTTGATGCTTCGGGCGAGCGGAGGAAATGGTAGTCTTGGACCACGTCGAGTCGGATCGAGTCGCTGACGATCCGCCGGAGCGTCTGGCCGAGACCTGACGATGGGAACCGTCGCGCATGACTTTCTCTCAACCTGGACTGCCGATTGCCGAACTCGAGGAACCGGCTGCCGCCAACCGGTTCTTGCCGGACACGCGCCGCGCTATTCATGTTTCCGGTTACGAACGCGAGGGTCGGGATTTCTACGCGACGCCAGCGTGGGTGACCGCGGCGCTGCTGCGCCACGTGCGGCTTCGTGGACCGGTCTGGGAGCCTTGCTGCGGCGACGGGGCTATGTCGACTGTGTTGGCGGAGCACGGCTACGACGTGGTCTCGACCGACCTGGTTGACCGCGGGTTCGGGCAGCCCGGTGTCAATTTCCTGACCTGCGATGCCGTGCCGGGCGGGTGTCGCAGCATCGTTACGAACCCGCCGTATGGCGACACCGGGTCGCATGCCGGGCAGTCGCGGTCGCCGGTCGCCATGCTGAACTTCGTGCGGCATGCGATGAGGCTGACCGCGTCGGCGCAGGGGCAACTTGCGTTGCTGGTGCGCCTGCAGTGGATCGCCGGACGACGCGTTGCGGAGGCGATGTCGGCCGGTCCGTTCGCCGCGGTGATTGTGCTGACCCAACGCATCCGCTGGTTTGAAATGGGCGAGCACACCAACCACGCGCAGCATCACCACGCCTGGGTGGTGTTCGACCACGCCCATCCGTCGGGTCAGCCGCCAACGTTGCTTTATTCCTAACTAAGCCGCCTCGGCCGACACCGGGTCCATTCGTTGCTTGCGCAACAACTCCCGGTACGGACCGGGGCGGGCGGCCAGGACGGACGGGGAGCCGTCGTCGACGATGCAGCCTTTATCCATGACGATGATCCGGTCAAAGCTTCGCAAGGTGGACAGCCGGTGGGCAATGGCGATCACCGTGCGACCGGTCATCAGGCGATCCAGCGCGTGCTGGATCGCTTGTTCTGATTCCGTATCCAATGCGCTGGTCGCCTCGTCGAGCAGCAGGACCGGGGCGTTTTTCAGCAACGCTCGGGCGATTGCCAGGCGCTGGCGTTGTCCGCCGGACAGTTTCACCCCGCGATCGCCGACCATCGTGTCGAAACCTTCCGGCATTGCCTCGATGAATTCGCGGCAGTGCGCCATCTCAGCCGCCGCCAGCACCTCGGCCTCGGTGGCCTCGGGCCGAGCGTAGCGGATATTCTCCAGCACCGACCGGTGGAATAATGAGATGTCCTGCGGCACCACGGCCATGACGCTGCGCAGACTGTCCTGCGTTACCCCACGGATATCGTGACCGTCGATCGAGATCCGGCCGCCGCTGACGTCGTAAAAGCGCTGCAGCAGGGCAAGGACGGTTGATTTACCGGCGCCGGAGAAGCCGACCAGGCCGACACGCTCGCCGGGTGCGATCGTCAGGCGGAAATCCGTCAGCACGGCGGGGCGGCCGGGATAGGCGAAGCGCACGTTCTCGAAGGCAACTTTGCCCGGACCGGCGGGCAGGTTCTTGGCGGTTTGCCGGTCGATCAACTCGTGCGGCGTCAGCAGGGCGGAGATCGCTTCCTCGAGCCTGGCGATGTGCTGCGTCAGATCGACCAGGGCAACGGCGAGGTCGCGGGTGCCGTGCAGGATGCCGAAGGCGAGCGAGGTGATCAGCACCAGATCCCCGACCTTTGCCTGGCCGTTCTGCCAGAGGATGATGCCCCAGGCGACGACACCAATGGTCAGGAGCACGGTCAGGACCGCGTGTATCAGCCTGAGATGCTCTAGATAGTACAGGCTGCGGCGGCGCGCGGCCATCTCGTTTTCCATCCGCCGGCCGATCCGCCGCTGTTCGCGAAGCGTCGCGCCGAACGCGCGCACGACATTGAAGTTGCCGATGATATCGACCAGTTCACCGTCGACGGCGGCCGCCTCGCGGGCAAATTCGCGATGGCGCCGCGCTCCCTTGCGCGCCAGATGGAACACCAGGGCGCCGAGTGCGACGGCAATTGCCAGCAGGGTGCCGGCCAGGGCGAGATTGACCGAACCGATGAAGCAGATCGAGAGCACGACGGCGATGGATGGCGGCAGCACGTTCCACGCCCCGGTGTTCTCGACGGTGAATACGGCATTGGCGGTGGAACTGATCCGGCTGGCCAGCGCGCCTGGCAGGCGCTCGGCGAAGTAGGCCGGGGCGTGACCGGCGAGGTGACGGAACAGGTCGCGGCGGATATCGCCGGTGACGGCGACGAAGGTCCGGTGCGCGGCGTAGCCGCCGACGCGCCAGGACAGGTTATCGGCGGCCACCAGACCACACAGCACGGCGAAGGCAGCCCAGACCTTACTGCCCGCGGCGTCGCGGCCCATGGCGACGATGTCGATCAGGTACTTCATGCCGTATTGGGTGGACACGCTGCAGGTCACCGCCAGCAGTACTGACAGCAGCACGGTCAGATGTCCGGCGGGGTGGCGTCGGAAATAGGCAAACAGGAAGGCCAGCGGACGGCCGCGCAGAGCCGGGAAGGTCTGGGCCGTGAAGGCCTGGCGCGGCAAGGTCTGGGCCGGCAAGGTCTGGGCCGTGAAGGTCTCGGGGTCGTTGGTTGCAGGCAAGTGCCCCATGGCGGCGGCTCACTCCAAGCAGGATAGGGACGCAGACCCGGACCGCCCGGAATTTGCGCTGTCTGGGCTTGGCTTCGTCGTTTCCGCCGTCGCGGCGGATGCCCCGACATTGCGGCGAACACGCCGACTTTTCGCCACATTCAAAATTTATAACCTACAAATAGATAGACGCTGATGGAATGTGAAGTCAAGCATAAGTTATCTGAATGCGATCGCAAGAAAAAAGCGGCTAACGTAACTAAACCCACAGTCCAACCCGGGACAAACTACTTATGCGTATTGCGCAAATCTCGCCTCTTTTCGAAGCGGTTCCGCCAAAGCTGTACGGTGGAACCGAGCGGGTGGTCTATTCGCTGACCGAGGAGCTGGTGGCGTTGGGCCACGACGTCACGCTGTTCGCCAGTGGCGATTCCGTTACGTCAGCGACATTGGCGCCTATGCGCGAGCAGGCGCTTCGCCTGGATCCATCGGTCAAGGACTGGGTCGCGACCTACTATCGCATGATCGAAATGATCTACCGACGTAAGGAAGACTTCGATGTGCTGCATTTCCACATCGACTACTTTCCGCTGGGGCTGTTCAGCCGCCAGAAGGTGCCGTATGTGACGACGCTGCACGGCCGTCTGGACCTGCCGGAGGTGATCGACACCTTCAGCGCTTACCCGAACGCGCCGTTCGTCTCGATCTCCGACAGCCAGCGCGAGCCGGTGCCCTATCTCGACTGGGTGCGCACGGTGCATCACGGCATGCCGGCCTACCTGCTGACGCCGCAGCCGGTCAAACAGGAATATGGGGCTTTCCTCGGTCGTATCTCGCCGGAGAAAGGTGTCGATCGCGCCATCAGGATCGCCGGCAAGGCGGGGTTGAAGCTGAAGATCGCCGCCAAGGTCGATAACGCCGACAAGGAATACTATGACAGTGAGATCAAGCCGCTGATCGAGGGCAACCCGGACGTCGAATTCATCGGTGAGATCAACGATGCGCAGAAACCGGATTTTCTCTCGGGCGCGCATGCCCTGATCTTCCCGATCGACTGGCCTGAGCCTTTTGGGTTGGTGATGATCGAGGCCATGGCCTGCGGCACGCCGATCATCGCCTTCAACTGCGGCTCGGTCCCAGAGGTCATGGATGACGGCGTAACCGGTTTCATCGTCGACAATATCGATCAGGCGGTGGCGGCCGTCGGCAAAATCCACACACTGGACCGCGCCCGGGTCCGCGCTACGTTCGATCGCCGCTTCACCGCACGCCGGATGGCCGAGGACTATGTGGACGTTTACGAAGAACTCGCTCAGCCCACGCCACGCCTGCATGCCTTGAGTGCCTGACCGTAGCCGGCCGGGCCGAATACCCCGGTCCTGACGCAAGACGAAAACCTGATATAACGCGGACGCTGGGCCGCCTGCGCCTGGCGTCCGTCGTCGGGGTTAAGCGGTGATGCGCAGCCGGTTCGGCCTCAACGGCCTGAATTTTTTTACCGCGGCGGTTCAGGCCGGGTTCGGACCATTCATCGCTGTGTGGCTCACCCTGCAGGGCTGGGGCGAGACCGCGCTGGGCTTCGCCCTGTCGATCGGGACCCTTGCCGCGCTGCTCGGTCAGGTGCCTGCCGGGGTTCTGGTCGACCAGATCCATACCAAACGCTACGCCGCCGCGGGTGCGCTGACCGTCATGGCGATGGCGGCACTTAGCCTGTGCCTGTCACCCGCTGTGCCGGTGGTCGGGGGCGCCGAGGTTGCTCACGCGCTTGCGAGTTGCGTCATGACCCCGGCGATCGCCGCTTTGACTTTGATGGTGTGCGGGCACGACGATTATGGCGAGCGTCTGGGCCATAACACCCGCTACGGCGCATTGGGCAACGCCGCCTCGGCGGCGGCGCTGGGTGTTACTGCCTCCTATATCTCGCAACGGTCGGTGTTCCTGGTAACCGCCACGCTGGTGATCCCGGCGATGGTTGCGCTGTTCATGATCCGCCCATCCGATCAGATCGAGGATGACCATCCGGCGCTGAAGCACCCGAGGGAGCGCGAGCACTGGCCCTGGCAGGTCTTCGCCGAACCCGCCCTGCATGTGTTTGCTGGCGCCGTCGTGTTGTTTCACCTTGCCAATGCCGCGCTGCTGCCGCTGGCGTTGAACGAACTGGCACGAAGCCACGAAGCGTCCGGTATCCTGATTTCCGCCACGATTATCGTGCCGCAGATGATCACGGCGGCGATCGCGCCCTGGGCAGGGAGGCTGGCGCAGCGGATCGGCCGGCGGCCCGTGCTGATCGTGGGATTTGCCGCGGTGCCGGTCCGCGCTCTGCTGTTCGCCACGCTGCCCGGACCGCTGCCGCTGGCTGTCTTCCAGGCTCTGGACGGCCTGAGTGCCGCAGTGTTCGGACTGATGCTGCCGCTGATTGCCGCCGACCTGACCAGGCGAACGGGCTACCTGAACCTGGCGATCGGGTCGCTTGGTCTGGCAGCCGGCTTGGGCGGGACCTTCAGCACGGTCATGGCCGGATGGATTGCCGAGCGGTTCGGCGACCAGATCATGTTCCTGGTGCTGGCAGGGGTAGGCGCGGCCGCCCCAGCCTTGCTGTGGGCGGCGATGCCGGAAACCCGTCCGGCGCCCCGGAGGTCCCGACAAGAGGTCGCCGCAGGGATCGCCTGAGGGGGTGCCTAATGGATCGCCTGATGGATCGCCCCTTGGGGGGTCATTGCATGGATCGTCGAGGCGCGATGCGGAAAAAGCCGCCCTGTTGGCTTGATCCGCCCTTGCGTGTCGTCATGCGCCAAGGCCTGATGGCGCCGGAAGGTTGGGGAGGTAACCATGGATCAGAGTGAAGGCAAACATCTGTTCGAGCCGACCGGCGACTTCCAGTGCCTGCATGAGTTCATCCCCGCGGCGCGGGCCAAGCTGTCAGATCACATCTGGGGTTATCTTGTCGGTGCGACCGAGACCGAGACCACGCTGCGGCGGAATCGCCTGGCGCTTGATTCGCTGGCCTTGCGTCCACGGGTCTGCGTCGATGTGTCGAAGGTTGATCTGGGCACCACCCTGTTTGGCCGGAAACTGCGGCTGCCGGTAATTCTGGCGCCGATCGGCTCCTTGGAGTCGTTCGATCCCGGCGGTGCGGCGACGGCGGGTCGGGCGGCCTCGGCGTTCGGTGTCCCAATCATGGTGAGTTCGGTCACGCAGCCAGGTCTGGAGGACGCCGCGGCGGCGGCGACTGGCCCGAAGATCTTCCAGTTGTATGTGCGTGGCGACGATGCGTGGACCGACGACGTGGTGCGGCGGGCCGTCGGTGCCGGATACGACGCCTTCGCCATCACCGTCGATACCGCGGCCTACTCCAGACGCGAACGCGACATCGCCGGCCGCTTCGTCAAGCCGTGGCGCACTGCCGCCACCGGGCAGAGCTACCAGGCTGGCTTCACCTGGGACAACGTCAAGCACTTCAAAGACCAGCACAGCATCCCGCTGGTCCTGAAGGGCATCGCCACCGGCGAGGATGCCGCGCTGTGCTGCGAGCACGGGGTCGATGGCGTTTATGTGTCCAATCACGGCGGCCGCCAGCTTGATCACGGCCTGGGCTCGATGGACGTGTTGCCGGAGGTGATGGCGGCGGTGCGGGGCCGGGCGAAGGTCATCATCGATGGCAGCATCTGCCGCGGAACCGACATCGTGAAGGCGATCGCACTGGGGGCGGATGCGGTGGCGATGGGGCGGATGTACTGCTACGCGCTGGCTGCCGACGGCGACTCGGGGGTGCACAAGATGCTGGAGTTGCTGGAGCACGAGTTCGGAGTCGCGATGGCGCTGGCTGGGGCAGGCCACCTTAATGAGTTGCATCCCGGTTTTTTGTGCAAAGCTGCGCCGCAGGTCACGCAACCGCATGCCCACAGCGCGTTTCCCTTGCTGCAAGCCACCCCGGAATACCGGGGGTTGAACCTCCCAAATGAGTGATATCGATTAGCGGGTGCCGCGCGGCCCGGTGCAACGGTGCTATGATCGATTCGTTAAGCACAGGTTGGACTGTCACCGAGAGGCTCCATGGCACGTAAACCGGATCGTCCTTTGTCTCGCAATCCCTTTGGCAATCCCTTGGGCAATCCTTTGGCTGTCGACCCGGAACGCGAGCATCGCGTGCGCGAACGGGCTTATCTGATGTGGGAGGCCGACGGCAAACCGCATGGCCGGGACGTGGAGTACTGGGAACGGGCGCGCGAGCTGATCGGGATGGAAGAGAGCGCCGGCAGTGGGTTGCTGCCGAACCCGCGGAGTACGCCGCAAGCGCCGCGCGAAACCGGTGTCGAGGAGGCTGAGCTGCAGGAGAATCTGGGCGAATTCCCCGACCGGCTGGCCGATCAGGGCGAAGTCAAGACCGCTCCGACGCCGAAGCGGAAGACTCGGGCAAAAGCGAAGAAGCCGGATTAGGGCGACGGCGCCGTGGTAGCCGACCTGCACGTCGTCGCCGCGTTCCGCGCCGATAGGCTGGTTGGCGACAACTCTGCGCGCCATGTTCCCTCTGGGCCCACAGGCCGGAGAGTGCCCGCCCTTCCGGCTTTATGGCGACGTCAGCGCGCTCGCCGTGGCATTTGATGCGGGGTCGGCCGCGTGATCCACGGGGGCGAGTCGGTACGATCAGACAATAAGCCGCAAAAGTGATGTGCGCAGCCTCCCGAGCACTGCTTGAGCCATCCAGGGCCGCTCTCAACCTCGCCACCGGGTCGAGGCTCCTGCGAGCTGATCTCGGTCACGCGCTCCCGGGTACGATCACGTTCAGTCTCCGCGACCGCCCCACGCGGCCGCTGGCAAATTCGTCATGACAACCGGACTTTGACATAGCTGCCTGGCGCGTCTTCGAGCGCCTTTAGGTTTCCCTCGCCGGGCTGCCGAGCGGGCACCTGGGTCTTGTCGGAGGCGAGGATCCAGCGGTGCCAGTCGGGCCACCACGACCCCGCCATCTCGGTCGCACCGTGAAACCAGGCGTTGGGGTCCGGCGGCAGGTCGGTGTTGATCCAGTGGCCGTATTTACCGCCTTCAGGTGGATTGACCACACCCGCGATGTGACCCGATGCCGCCAGCACGAAGCGCTTCGGGCCGCTGAGCAACTGGGTGCCACGATAGGTCGATTTCCACGGCGCGATGTGATCCTCCCGCGTCGAGAGGAAATAGGCTGGTATCTTGATGGCCCCCAGGTCGATGGGCACGCCGTCGAGGGTGATGCCGTTGGGCTGCGCCAGCAGGTTCTCCTGATACATCTTGCGTAGGTAGAAGCTGTGCATCTTGGCCGGCATGCGCGTGGAATCGGCATTCCAGTACAGCAGGTCGAACGGGAACGGATCGTTGCCCATCAGGTAGTTGTTGACCACGAACGACCAGATCAGGTCGTTGGCGCGCAACATGTTGAAGGTCGTGGCCATCTCGCCGCCTTCGAGGTAGCCGCGTTTGCTCATTTTGTCTTCAAGCGCCAGAAGCTGCTCCTCGTCGATGAAGACGCCAAGCTCGCCGGCTTCCTGGAAGTCCATCATGGTGACGAAGAACGTCGCGGCCTTGATCCGGTCGTCGCCTTTCGCCGCCATGTAGGCCAAGGTACAGGCAAGCAGCGTACCGCCCAGACAATAGCCGATCGCGTTGACCTCACGCTCGCCGGTGGCGGCCTCGATGGCATCCAGCGCGGCGAGATAGCCGTGCTTCATGTAGTCGTCGAAAACCGTTTCGGCCAGTTTCTCATCCGGATTGACCCAGGAGATCATAAAGACGGTGTGTCCCTGAGACACCGCCCAACGGACGAAGCTATTCCGCGGCCGCAGATCAAGAATGTAAAACTTGTTGATCCATGGCGGTCCGATCAGCAGCGGGCGCTTCAGCACTTTCTCGGTGGAGGGAGTGTACTGGATCAGTTGCATCAGTTGGTTCTGAAACACGACCTTGCCGGGGGAGACGCCGATGTTGCCGCCGACGTTGAATGCGTCGGTATCGGTCATTTTGATGCGCAACCGGCCCTTGCTGCGCTCGAGGTCGCCCAGCAGGTTATTCAGGCCCTTGAGCAGGTTCTCGCCACCGGTTTCGGCGGTTTTGCGCAGCACTTCCGGATTGGTCATCAGGAAGTTGGACGGGCTCATCGCGTCGATGAACTGGCGCGAATAGAAATCGACCTTCTGCGCAGTCTTGTCGTCCAGGCCATCTACCTGGGTCACGACGTTCTGCACGAAACGCGCTGAAAGCAGGTAGGACTGCTTGATGAAGTCGAAAACTTCATTTTCCTTCCAGGCGTCGTCCTTGAAGCGTTTGTCATTCGACGCCGGGTCGATCACCGGTTCGGTCTCGATCCCCATGATCTTGCGTGTGGTGTTCTGCCACAGCGTGACGTAGTCCTGCCAAAAACCAAGCTGGGCCTGCATCAGCCTGGCCGGGTTGGACATCAGGCGCGTTGTCATCTCCAGGAAGGCACGGCCGATATTCAGCGGATCGGCGGCGTGATCCTCCTGCGACTGACGCTTCAGCCATTCGCCGACCAACCGGTGTGAGCGTTCGGCGATATCGGCCATCGAGCGGCCCACCATGGCCGCGTCTGGCAACTTGAATCCCGCCGACTCGAGAGAGGACGGGCCACCCTTTGTGGTAACGGGGGCGTTTTGCACGTTCTTGTCGTTTGAGGCCATCGAGACATCCTTTGCGTCGGCGACACCAGCGGCTACATAGGCCGCCGAGAGCGAACAGCGGAACCAACATATGGTGGTCGGCAAAACAAGGGCGCAAGGACCCAGTAGGACTAGTTGGGCGAAAAAACCAAGGCAAGCCGCCATCGGGGGCTCTGCCATGTTGCTGACGCTGAGCTCGCTGGTCGCCGGCTGTTCCACGGTTTCGTCGATGAATCCGGTCAACTGGTGGCATCGGCAGGAGGGGGGGAAGATCGCCGAACAGCGTCCGGCGCCGCCGGGGGCAGACCAAGCCTATCCGAACATGTCCACGGTGCCCGCGAAGCCGGAAGCGCCGGATGCGGAGGCACTGAAGAAGTTGACCGCTGCCCTGGTGGCGGACCGGACCAATGCGCAGCATGCGGCGGAGATGGCGCCGTTGGCCGACCCGTCCTCGCCGGCGAGTTCGCCGTCACTGTTTGGTGTGGGCACCGCGCCGCCGCCGCCATCGACCGCTAATCCACCCCCTGGTAATCCGCCCCCAGGTAATCCGCCCCCAGGTAATCCGCCCGCTGGCAATCCGCCCGCTGGCACGGGTTCTGCGGGGAGTCCGCTTGCCAGCGCATCGATCCCGGCGGTGACTTCGCCGCCACCGCCCGCGACGCCGCCGTCCGCCGCGCCGCGCAAGGCCGTGGAGTCCGCCCCGTTGGCTGCCCCGCCGGACGCCCAGCAGTCGCAGACCCCGTCGCCGGGCGGCCCGCAACCGAGCGAGGCGGGTGCGGCGGGGCAGCCGGCTCTGCCGACGGGGCCGCCGGTTCGTCCGGCCGCGGCTGGCGCGCCACCACCGCCCTCGCCCGCAGAACCGACGCCGATGCCTGCGCCGGCGGGTGGTCCGTCCGCGACAATTGTCTTCGTCGAAGGGGCGTCCAACCTGTCGCCACCGGCCGCCGACGAGGTGAAGACGTTTGCCGCCAAGCGAGGCAATGGGACGATCGCGGTCACCGGATTTGGCGACTCGTTGTCCAGTGATCCCGACGCCCAGTCTGCGGCACTGAACCTTGGTTTGTCGCGGGCGCAGTCAATCGTTGAGGCATTGAAGCAGGCTGGCGTGCCCGGCAACGCGATCCGCGTCAGTGCCGAAGCTTCTGGTCGCGGGGCGGCGCTGCGCTTGCTACAATAGTTGATGCGAGAGTAGTCGATTTGGGGCCGCACCCGATGGTGCGCTCCTGAACCCCGAAAGGCCTGTCATGAGTTCCGATTCCTCCGGCGAGTTTCATCGCATCCGCCGTCTGCCGCCCTACGTCTTCGCCGAGGTGAACACGGCCAAGGCAAAGGCTCGGGGCGCCGGGGAGGACATCATCGACCTTGGCATGGGCAATCCGGACAGTCCGACGCCGGCGCATATCGTGGCGAAGCTGGTCGAGACGGTGCAGGATCCCCGGTCGCATCGCTACTCGGTCAGCAAGGGCATACCGGGTCTGCGGCGTGCGCTCGCGGCGTACTATGAGCGCCGCTTCGGGGTTGGACTGGATCCGGAAACCGAGGTGGTCGCGACGCTGGGCTCCAAGGAAGGGTTAGCGAATCTGGCTTCGGCGATCACCAGCCCCGGCGACACTATTCTGGTGCCGAACCCGTCCTATCCGATCCATCAGTTCGGCTTCATCATCGCTGGCGCCGCGGTGCGCAGCATCCCCGCATGCCCGAATGAAGAGATGCTGCGGGCGCTGGACCGCGCGGTGCGGCACTCGGTGCCGCAGCCGACCGCGCTGATCGTCAATTTTCCTTCAAATCCAACGGCCTATCTGGCGGACCTCGACTTCTACAAAGAGATCGTCGGCTTTGCGCGCAAGCATGAGATCTGGGTGATGTCCGATCTGGCCTACGCGGAAATCTATTTCGGCGCCAAGGTGCCGCCGTCCATCCTGCAGGTGCCGGGGGCGAAGGATATCGCGGTGGAATTTACCAGCCTGTCGAAGACCTATTCGATGCCGGGCTGGCGGATGGGGTTCGCGGCTGGGAATCCGCGGCTGATCAACGCGCTGACGCGGATGAAGTCGTACCTGGACTACGGCGCGTTCACCCCGATTCAGGTTGCGGCGGTCACCGCGCTGACCGGGCCGCAGGACTGCGTCCAGCAGGTGCGGAATTTGTACCGGGAACGGCGGGATGTGCTGATCAAGGGTTTGGCCACGGCCGGGTGGGAGACGCCCAGCCCGGAGGGGTCGATGTTTGCCTGGGCACCGGTCCCGCCGCGGTACGCCTCGCTGGGCAGCGTCGAGTTTTCCAAGCTGCTGCTGGAGCGTGCCAAGGTCGCGGTGGCGCCTGGTCTGGGTTTTGGCGAACATGGCGAGGGGTTTGTTCGCATCGCGCTGGTGGAGAATACTCACCGGCTGCGACAGGCGGTCCGCAATATCCGCGCGTTCATGCAGGCTGGGTCCAACGCCGCCGAACCGGTCCTGTCCGAGGCGTCAGTGCCATGATACGGCCGCTGAGTGTGGCCCTCGCGGGGCTGGGAACCGTCGGCGGCGGGGTGCTGAAGATGCTGCGGGACAACGCCGAGGTGGTCACTGCGCGCGCCGGACGCCCGATCGCGGTGACCGCTGTTTCGGCCCGCGACCGATCGAAGGATCGTGGCTTTCCGGTGACGGGGCTGCACTGGTACGAAGATCCGGTGGCGCTGACGGCCGATGCCGGCGTGGACGTGATCGTTGAGTTGATCGGCGGCTCCGAGGGGCCGGCTCTGGCGTTGGCAGAGGCGGCAATTGCCGCCGGCAAGCCGGTGGTGACAGCGAACAAGGCAATGCTCGCGGTGCATGGCGCGGCGCTGGCCCGAGCGGCGGAGGAACGCGGGGTGGCATTGGCGTTTGAGGCCGCGGTAGCCGGCGGTATTCCGGTGATCAAGGCGCTGCGCGAGGGCCTGGCCGGCAATCGCATCAGCGCTGTCGCCGGGATCCTGAATGGCACCTGCAACTATATCCTGACGCAGATGCGCGAGCGGGGTCGCGAGTTCGCCGAGGTTCTGGCCGACGCGCAAAAGCTGGGCTACGCCGAGGCTGACCCCAGCTTCGATATTGACGGCGTCGACGCGGCGCACAAGCTGGCGATTCTGGCGGCGCTGGCGTTCGGCCGGCCAGTGGCGTTCGATCAGGTGCACGTCGAAGGCATCCGGCGGATCTCGGCGGTGGACATCGCCTTTGCCAGCGAATTGGATTACCGCATCAAGCTGCTTGGCATTGCGCGGCAGACCGAAGCCGGCATCGAGACCCGCGTGCATCCCTGCATGGTGCCGCTATCAGCGCCGATCGCGCGCGTGGACGGCGTGTTCAACGCGGTGGTTGCCGATGGCGATTTCGTTGGGCGGGTGATGCTGGAGGGACGCGGGGCAGGGGCGGGACCGACGGCCTCGGCGGTGGTCGCCGATCTGATCGATATCGCGCGCAACCGGGTGACCCCGGTGTGGGGCGCGGCGAGGTCCGCGCTGTCGGACGCCCCGCCGGTCTCCATGAGTGACCATGTCGGGCCGTATTACCTGCGGCTGATGGTGGTGGACCGGCCGGGCGTGATTGCCGACGTCACGGCGATTCTGCGGGATATGGGGGTGTCGCTGGAATCGATGCTGCAGCGCGGCCGCAGCCCCGGCGAGGCGGTGCCGGTGGTGCTGGTGACGCACGAAACCAAGGAAAGCGCGATGCGCGAGGCGCTGGACCGGATCGGCGCGCTGCCGACGGTAATGGAGGAGCCGACGCTGATCCGGATCGAACCGGCATAACCGGCGGCGGCGTCCGTCCATTGATGTGACGGGCATTATTGTGCGCTTTACCGGGGCGAACACTTTGTAATACAAGTGTAGCTAAAGGAACCTACCTGCCACATGAGCGACAGCGCTGATCCAGTCCTGACCGCAATCGCGCAACTGCGCGGTGACCTCACGCAACTGCGCGGCGACGTTGTGGGTAAGCTTGCAGACATCCAGAACGGACTCACCTCGATCCGCGAGGACATTGGCGTGAATGTGCACCGAGCCGAACGCGCCCTCGCGACCAACGAGAATACGCGCAGCGAACTGCGTCTGCTCGGCGGCGAGGTCGCCGCGATGTGGCGCCAGATCAAGCTTCTTGAGAGCCAGGTCCGTGAGCTTCGCCGCGAATAAGGCTGATGGCTCAAAGATGAAGCTTTATTATCAAAAAGACATTGCAGCAATGACCAAGTATTTCTCCTCGCGCGACCTTCACAGCGCTTGGCCGGGATGTGAGCGATTCGCATACGCCTATTGTGCGGCCCTCCGGCAGTAGGTGACGACTGCCCGTGGGCGATAGGCGGCAGGCCAGTGTGGCCCGGATCGGATCAATGGTTGGGTGATGCGAGGGAAGGTAAAAACCGTGCGGTGAACTCTTCGGACAGCAGTCGATCAGCCAGGTGATCGGACGCGGGGGCGACCTTGCTGAGCAAGGAGTCAATGACCTGGTAGTCGGTGGAGTGAACCCACGGGCGACGGGGGATCTCGCGGTCGTTCAGCCAAAACACACTCCAATCCGCGGTTGTTTCGATAAATTCGGTGGCAAAGTCAGAGCCGTAACGAAGCGCTCCATGCAGGACCAGGTCGACATAGGACTGCACGATCGGGAATCTTGCCGAAGGGTCCGGCAGGTCTACGCCTGGTTCGCCACCGGGTCCGTCTGGAATATAGGCCCAGACGTTTCCGGTTTCTGGCAGCCCTTGCCACGATATCGCTTCAATCATCACGCGGGGCACGAGGACGCGGCGATATTTGGCCTCACGCAGGTCAAACGCGGGCAGACTCGAGCTATCAACCGGGTAGATTACGCCGTTGATGGTCATCGGGGCCTCGCCGGCGCGCCGCCTGCGCAAGCCGAGTGCGGTGAATCCACAAGGGCAACGATCAACCCAGGCGCGGATGTAGCCGAAATCGGCGGATACGCGGACGGGGATGGCGTCGAGCGGGGCGCCCGCTGTCTTCTCGCGTGACCCCCCGTCAATCAAGGAGCCGTAGCCGAAGATAAACTGGGTCGGCAGGTCGGATAGCTTGTGGCCCCACTGGTCGGCGTCGGCCTGGGGTCCCGCCAGCAGCACGACGATCGCGGTCAGCGCCCAAATGCGGATGGGCCGTCGATCAAGCCGCATCCTGATACCTCGGCGATATGTGGGTGGGTTGGTGGCAGTCGTTTGCATGGTATATTTTCCCGTCCCCGTTTACCTGTTTTCTCGATGCGGCCCGCCGATAGATTTCCGCCTTGTGCGACGGCCCGCAAGAGCGGCGGGGGAGGCCAAACATTTGCGATGTTGGGGTCGCGGATTAAGCTGATGGGATCCGGTGAAGGGACGAGACCATGGACTTCCAGATCAGTGCGCAGCAGCGGGAAATGATCGCCTCGGTGCGCTCGCTGGCGCAGAGCGAATTCAAGGCGAATGCGCTGCGCTGGATGGACGGCACGTTCCCGTGGGAAAACATGAAGAAGCTTGCCGCGCTGGGCGTGCTGGGGATGTCGGTGCCGGAAGAATACGGCGGTCTGGGGCTGCCGATCCTGGACACCGCGCTGATCCTCGAGGAGATTGCCAAGGTCGACTACGTGACCGCGATGGCGGTGATGGGCGAGGCCGGTGTCCAGACCCGAGTCATTGCGCGTTATGCGCCGGCATCGATCCGGGATCGTATTTTGCCGGCGGTGGTCAGTGGCGACTGCATACTGGCGATCTGCATGACCGAGCCACATGCCGGGACCGACGTCGCGAACTATCGCACCAACGTGCGAATTGTAGGCGACCGAGTCATTCTCAAGGGAACCAAGACGCTGATCAGCCGAGCGCCCGAGGCTGGGATGTTTGTGGTGTTTACGCGGGTGGATGGGAAGCCGGGGCGGGAAGGGATCGGCTGCGTTCTGGTCGAACCCGATACGAAAGGCTTTGCTGTCACCGGAACGTACCACACGATGGGCGGTGAGAATCTGCACGAAATCCAGTTCGACGACTGCGAACTGCCGCTGGAGAATCTGGTGATCAGGGAGGATGGATTTCGCAGACTGCTGACGGCGTTCAACACGCAGCGTTGTTTGAACCCTTCGATTTCGCTGGGGCTGGCGGAGGGTGCGTTCGATGAAGCAGTGAATTATGTGCGCGAGCGCACTGTGTTCGACAAGCCGATCGGCGATTTCCAGGGCATCCGGTGGAAGCTTGCGGATATGTTCAAGGACATCGAGGCGGGACGTGGGTTGCTGTATCGCGCGTGCCTGAGCGCCAACCCGTTCCCCGATCCGTTCATGGCGGCGGCGGCAAAGATTTTCTGCAACGAAATGTCGTTGCGGGTGACCAGTGAGGCGGTTCAGGTGCATGGCGGCTTCGGCTTTACCGACGAATATCCGGTTTCCCGCTTGTATCGCGGGGCGCGCTACGGCTCGATTGGTGGCGGTGCGTCGGAAACGTTGCGGGACCTTATCGGCAAGAAGATCATCGGTGCGTTCGATGGTGCCGACGGCATCATGGGCCTGGGCACGTTCTGAAGGTCAGGTTGGTATGTCACGCACGAACCTGGCACGCTGCGCGCACGCGGTCAGCAGAAAAGCCAAATCCGTTCCAGTTGAAACAAACCGGGCGCCCATCTGGACGAACCGGGTCATCAGATCATCCCGAGCCGCCAGCCCACCGATTCCCACGTGCTTGCCGACCTTGCTCGCTGCTGCAATCGCGCTGACGAACGCCTCCTGCAGCCGCGGATGATCGAACTGCCCGGTGATGCCCATTTCGGCGCACAAATCATTACTGCCGATCAGCAGAATATCCACGCCCTCGACAGCAATGATCTCTGCTACATTCTCAAGCGCCGCGACCGTCTCCAGCATTACCACCAGTGAGGTCGCGTCGTTCATCGCGGCGTAGGTTTCGTCCGCTGGGAAGCTGCGATAGCGGTAGTGTGACAACGCGCCCCCGGCGGAGCGGCGTCCCAGTGGCGGAAACTTCACCTGTTCCACCATGGCTCGGGCTTCTTCCGCGGTGCGGACATGCGGGGTGATGACGCCCATCGCACCACCGTCCAGGACGCGGCCGATATAGTCCGGTGTGTTGGTCGGCACGCGCACCAACGGCGTGATGCCGATTTGCTGGGCGAACATGCAGATCTGACAGCAGGTGTCGATCGCCAGCGTGTTGTGTTCCAGATCGACATACAGTGTGTCGAAGCCTGCTGTGGCGGCGATCTGGGCGATCTCGATCGAGCGGGCGAAGCGCACGGTCATCGAGGCCACGACCTCGTTTCGGGCCAGCTTTTCTTTCATGTGGTTGCGCAGGATGGTACGAAGTTCAAACATTTCACCCTCCTCGGGACGTTTTTAGCCTAAGCTGCCATCGCGACAAGCTTGGAGGCGACTTTCCCGGCGCCCGCGCCGGAGGAACTTGAGCCGATGTTAAGGGGTTCGAAAGGCTAACCGCCCGATCACCGCCCCATGAAATGTCACCGCTGCGCGGCGGGCCACAGGTCATCGGCCGGCTGACTATGGGGTAGGTCGCGTTCGGCGGCCTTTACGCGCTGCCAGCCGGCCTCCATCTCGGCCAGCGAAAGTTCCGCCAAACCCTGCGCCTGCGCCTCGAAGTCGCGCTCCATTGCATTGAACCTGCGGGAGAATTTCTCATTGGCGTGACGCAGGCATGTCTCCGGGTCCAGGTTCAGCTTGCGCGCGAGATTTGCCAGCACGAACAGCAGATCACCGACCTCATCGGTC
>DASYBP010000485.1:0-7450 GCA_036500715.1 Rhodopila sp. | reverse complement strand
TCCACATGTTCTCGCTCTGCTGGACGAACGGTTCCGACTTCCGGATCAGGTGACCATTGTCGCGGTTGACAATGAAAACCTGTCCTTCCTTTCCGGCCTCAGCAGCGGCCGCGATCTCCTGGCCGTTCTGGTCTTTGACATTCAAAAGCACGACAGGGGCATCGGCGTCATAGTCCCAGACGTCGTGCGGCACCTCCTGGCACCACCAGGCGAGTTTGCCCGTCTTGGCGTGAATCGCAACGATCGAATCGGTATAGGCATTGTCGCCCTTGCGGTCCTCGCCGTAGTTGTCGGGATTGGGGTTGCCGGTCGCGAAGATGATCAGTCCTCGCTGCGGGTCTATCGCCGGCGTGTTCCACATGGAACCGCCGCCGGTCTTCCAGGAATCACCGCTCCAGGTGTCACCGCCAGGCTCTCCTGGCGCCGCCGTCGTATAAAAGCGCCAGATTTCCTTGCCGCTGTTGGCATCATAGGCGCCGACGAAACTCCGTGTCGGGAATTCGGCCCCCGAAGTGCCGACAATCACCATGCCATCATAAACCTGCGGCGCCATCGTGAGGGAGAAAGCCTCACGTGGATCGCCGATCTTCGTCGTCCAGGCGACCTTGCCATCCTTGGCGTCGAGCGCAACTAGCTCACCGTTCAGTTGTGCGAGATAGACCTTGCCGTCCGCCACCGCCACGCCGCGGCTCTCGGGCCCGCAGTACAGTTGCGTATAGCCGAGTTCCGGCGCGTACGACCACAACTGCTTGCCAGTTACCGCGTCATAGGCAAGGACATGATCGTACGGGGTCGAAACGAACGTGATCCCGTTGTAGACAAGCGGACTGTTTTCGAAGCTGCCCACTACACCGGTCTGCAGGATCGCCACCGGCTGGAGGTTTTGCACGTTGTCGGCGGTTATCTCCTTCACTGGAGAAAAACGAGTATTGTCATAAGTCCGGCCGTACAACAGCCAGTTGTCCATATCGCGGTCCGCCTG
Source organism: Rhodopila sp. (assembly GCA_036500715.1). GTDB lineage: Bacteria > Pseudomonadota > Alphaproteobacteria > Acetobacterales > Acetobacteraceae > Rhodopila. The sequence continues at coordinate 6,468 of DASYBP010000485.1, read as the reverse complement.
CAAGCGCTGCTGGTCGGTGATTTCGCCGTTGATCGTGCCGCCCGCCTGGGTCTGAACCGTGCCGGTCGCGCGAGGGGGCGGCGCTTCGTTCGGTGTCTTGGTCTGGGCGGCGGCAAACGTGACGCCCGCCGCGGTATACAGCACCGAGGCTATCAGTCCGGTGCTCAACAAGCTGGCTTTCCTCTTGCTCACTGTCGCTCCTCCATTCCACTGTTTTGTTGGGTGTTGCCGGCGCTTTCCGGGGTGCTTCCCGTGGGCTCGATCTTGATCTGGTTCAGCTCGCGGTCGTCGGCCGTGAGCTGTTTCGAGCCGGCAGGATAGCCATTCACTTGTAAAATATAGGCAAGCACGTCGAGGTACTGAGTTTTACCTAGGCTGCCTGGCGCATTGGCCGGCATCTGCTTGGACATGACCTTGAAGAGATAGTCGGCAGTAAGTTCCTGGTACTGAGATACGCTCAGGAACTGCTTTCCTGCGAGCGCCGGCCCCACTTTGCCTTGCAGGGCGTCGCCGTGGCAGATCGCGCATTGTCGCGCGAACACGGTCTGCCCCGCGGCGGCCTGGGCTTTGGTGTAATAGCTACCCTCGGCCTGTGCGCTTCTGGCGGGACCGATTGCCACGCTCAGCGACAGCAGGCCCAGAATAAACGTCGTGCATTGAAGCGCCGCCGCGCCGGCCAAACTGTCGTACAATCGTTGCTTTTGTGGCGGGGCTCGGCGCGCGGCGCAAACCTCCCCTTCGACGGATGGGACTCCAGCCGACCGACCTTTCGCAGCCGCGAGGTGCCCGCGTTCCATCGTCCCGTGTTTCCTCAAGCTCTTTATCCTTGTCGCGGCATAGAGAGCTCTTGCAGCCCCGGCCTTCAACCTTTCGATCTGTCACTATAGCGCGATACCAAAGGCAAACTGGCGACCGGCGTGGCGGCAGCCATGGACGGACAACAGGCACAGGGCAGTGGTTGATCTTCGCGCGGACCGCAGTTTTGGCGGCTTTGGCCAGCCGCGCACCAGCCAAAGAATTGGCGGCCAGCCGCGCCATCGATGGCGCAAAGTATCAATCGAATGAGCGAACGAGTGGATACGTTTTCATACTCTCTTAAAGAACGTCCGCGCAAAGAGTAAGGCCTCTCGGCCGACGGACGCTGGTATCGGCGGCGTGAGGGGCGCATATCGCTCCTGACGGACTGCGTGCGGAGGCGCCATGAAGCGACTTATGATTGCGGCGGTTGTATCGATGCTGGCGACCCTCCCGGCGCACGCGCTGGAGAGCGCTCCAGTCAGCAGCAAGCGTGCGATCGCCACGCTGGTGACCGACACCGATGCGATGCAGCCTGGCAAGCCGTTTCGAGTGGCCCTGCGGCTGCGCATGGCGGATGGCTGGCACACCTATTGGAAGAACCCGGGCGATGCCGGGGTGCCACCGGACCTGACCATTGAAGGCGCCGCGCAGTCGCCGATCGACTGGCCGACGCCACGGCGTGTCGCAGAGGGTTCGGTGATGACGTACGCCTACACCGGGGAGGTGCTGTTGCCGGTGACGGTCACCGCACCCACCGGCGCGATCAAGGCGCACGCGCAATGGCTGGTGTGCAAGGACATCTGCGTGCCGGAGGAGGGCGATTTTGCGCTGACCGTGCCGATTGGAATACCGGGACCATCGGCCCAGGCGGGACTGTTCGCGGCCCATGACCGGGCGGTCCCCCGCCCGTCGCCCTGGGCAGCGCGTATTTCGCCCAACGGCACGCTGTTCGTGCAGGGTCCGGAACTGACGACCGCCACAGTCACCGACGCCTGGTTCATTCCAGACGAACCTGGCCGCATCCAGGACGACGCTGCGCAGCCGCTGTCGGTTCGGCAGGGTGGCTTCACGCTGGCCCTCAAGCCGGCGAAGGGGTTCGACGCCACCAAGGACCTGTCCGGCGTGTTGTCGGTTCGTGACCGGGCCGGGATGCAGTCAGATGTCGCGGTCCATGCGGTGCCGGGACCCACGCCCTCCCCCACCATGCCGCCGCTGGGCCAGATTTTGCTGTTCGCGTTCCTGGGCGGCCTGATTCTGAACCTGATGCCGTGCGTGTTCCCGATCCTGGCGATGAAGACCGTGGCAATGGCGCGCCATGCCGGCAAGGGTCACAGTCATACGGCATCCTATACCGCCGGCGTCCTGGTCACGTTCCTCGCCCTTGCCGGGGCTCTGCTTGTCGCAAGGGCGGCAGGGACGGCCGCCGGCTGGGGCTTCCAGTTCTCCTCCCCCGTGTTCGTGGCGGGAATGAGTTGGCTGCTGTTCGCCGTGGGACTGAATCTCTCCGGCGTCTTCGAGGTCGGCGGCGGTCTGAGCGGAGCCGGCAGCGGGCTCGTCGACCGGCATGGGGTCGCAGGCAGTTTCTTCACCGGGCTGCTTGCGGTACTGGTGGCGACACCTTGCACCGCGCCGTTCATGGGCGTCGCGGTCGCGGCGGGGTTGGCGGCGCCGCCGGCGGTGACCATGCTGGTATTCGTGGTGATGGGGCTGGGCCTCGCTGCGCCATATGTGGGATTGGCAGCGATGCCCGGCTTCGCCCGCCTGATGCCGCGGCCCGGACGATGGATGGAGATCCTGAAGCAGACGCTGGCCTTCCCGATGTATGGCGCGGCCGCCTGGCTGGTCTGGGTCGTCAGCCAGGAGGCGGGACCCAACGGGGTTCTCGGGACGGCGGCTGGCCTGGTATTGGTGGGCTTCGCCGGTTGGGTGTACGGGGTGACGCAGACGTCTCCTGTGCGTCCACGCCGGTTTGGACAGGCCCTGGCGTTGGTCGGGATCCTGGCCGCGCTGGCCGTCCTGTCTGGGATCACCTCAGCGCCTGTCGGGGCGACGACAGAAGCCGCGGACGAGGCCTATACGCCGGAGCGGCTCGCGGCCTTGCGTGCCGCCGGTAAGCCGGTGTTCGTGAACATGACGGCGGCATGGTGCGTGACCTGCCTGCTGAACGAGCGCGTGGCGATCTCGACCGACGCGGTCCGCAAGGCGTTCGCGAGCCAGAAGGTGACGTACTTGAAGGGCGACTGGACTCGGCAGGACCCTGCCATCACTGAATTTCTTCGGCAGAACGGCCGCGACGGTGTGCCGCTGTACGTTTTTTTCCCAGCCGGCGGAGGCCGCCCCGAAGTGCTGCCCCAGATCCTGACCGAGGGTGAAGTGCTCAGTCTGCTCCGGACGTCCTGAGCGTCATCGTCACTCGCGCAGCCAGACTTGGGTGCGGCCAAAAAGGGAAACCCCGATGTATCCGCGGACCTTCAGGTTACGGCCATTATCGGCGAGGGTCACCTTGGCATTGTATATCTGGCCTTTGACCGGATCGAGGATCTTGCCGCCGTCCCAGTCCGCCCCGTCCCGCTTCAATCCCCACAGGATGACCATGCCGACGATTGGCTGACCCTTCCGCTCCCCCTCACACTTCACGCACAGCGGGCTTTCCCCGGGGCGCGGTATGGCCGAAAGCAGCCGCCCCTGTACCGCGCCATTCGTTTCGGTCAACTCGATCACCCCCCGCTCGGTCCCCGGTTCGTCGTCGACCATGTGCCACCGACCCACGGGCGAGGCCGGAGCAGCAGCGAAACCAAGCGCCATCGGGGGCATTAAGGAGATCGCGGAGGCTAGGAGCAGTGCGCGGTAGCCCAGCATCATGTCCAACTTTGACATTAATTTTCTCCAGTATGGAAGTAACGACAGACCAACGCACTGCGAAAGCATCATTGAAATGCCCGGCAGCATGCTTCGTCGGGTCGGGATCAGCCTCTGGTATGTGTACGTTGTAAACATCAAGGCCGCCGAAGTCAACACCCAGGCCGGCAAATCTTGCTCGCGTTACCGCGTTGATCCGCCCCGCGCGGCGCGCGATCCGCTAGGAAAATTAACCAATTGTTCAACTCCGTCTGTCACACTCTCACGACCTAACCAGCCCAGGAGGGCATAGTGGCTGCCTCTTTGTCGTCCTTAGATGTCGCCCGGCTCATGGCCGAACCCTCGGCCGAACTGCGCGCCGAACTGGCGGGAAAGATTGGCGCCGACCTCTCGCGTTCCGAACTGACGGCGAACGAGGTCAAGCTCGGGCAGGATATCGTGCGCATCCTGGCCCGTGATGTGGAGGTCGATGTCCGAGCGTCGTTGTCGCGCGCGCTTCGGCATTCACCCCACTTGCCCCACGATGTGGCGCGCAAGCTGGCCGACGACGTCGAATTCGTTTCCTTGCCCATGCTGGCGGACTCGCTGGTGCTGACCGATGACGACCTGATCGAGATCGTGCGGGTCAGTTCCTCCATGAAGCAGGAAGCCATTGCCAGCCGCCAAAACCTGACCGAAGCAGTCAGCGGTGCGCTGATCGACCACGCCGGGGAGCCCGCGGTGATGGTTCTGATGAGCAACAACACCGCCTCGATCGCGAACGAAAAGTTCGACCACGCGGTCACCCGCTTCGCCGACAGCACGCGGGTCAAGGAAGCCATGGTGCTGCGGGAGAAATTGCCGGTCACGGTCGCTGAGCGACTTGTCACCATGGTGTCGAAAGCGCTGCAGGCGCATTTGGTCAAGGTGCACGACTTGGCGCCGGCCACGGCGGCGGATATCGTGCTGAAATCGCGCGAACAGGCAATCATGCATCTCAGCCTGGGCGCTTCCGATGTCGATCTGCGGCAGATGGTGGCGCAAATGCAGCGCAATGGAAGATTGACCCCCTCGTTGATCCTGCGCGCCTTGTGCACCGGCGATATCGCGTTCTTCGAGGCTGCCATGGCGGCCAGAGGCGACATCCCCGTCGACAACGCGCAGATCCTGATCCACGATCCGAGCCGGAACGGCCTGAAAGCGTTGTTTCGCAAGGCAGCGATGCCTGCCGCGCTGTACGGTGCCGTCCGCGCCGCGGTCGATGTGGTTGACGAAGCCGCATTTGATGGCGAACCGCGCGATGTCGAGCGCTTTCGCTCGCGCATCATCACGCGGGTGCTGACGCTGGTGGAAACCGTGGACTCAGCGGACGCCGACTACCTTGTCGACAAGCTCGGAGATCTGCTGCAGCACGCGCCGACCCAAGGAACGCCACACGCCTACGCCGGATAAAAACGTCGACGGGAACAGTCGTCGTCTTTAGCTAGGCACGGACGATGAGATCCGAAACTCTGTCGGTAAATCGCCCACGCAAAAAAAAGACATCGGTCGTGGAACGCAGCCGCAGATCGGCCAAGGCCGTCAGCTTCGCCGGGGCGTCGTATTTCGCGGCCGAATAGCCGTTGTTGATGGAATAAGCCTCGAAGCCCTGCTGCAACAGGAATTGCAGAATTCCCCGGCCATCCATGCTGTCATCGGCCGTTCCCGGCTGCACCTCTATCAGGATCGCAACATCCGCGGGCAACCTTCCAAGCAGTTCGCGCGCTCCGGCCAGCACCTCCGGCTCAGCGCCCTCAACGTCGATTTTTATGAACCTTATGTTCAAGCAGGGAATCTCGCTCAAAAGGTCATCGAGTCGGGTGCAGTGCACTTCGATGCTGCGCCGCCCGTTCGTTGCGGTCAGCGAACTCCGGCCGCTGTTCTCGTGCGGAGAAACAAACAGGTCGATCGAGCCGGTACGTGCGCAGATCGCCAAATTCCGGGCGTCGACGTTGGCGAAATGATTAAGCCCTATATTGGTGTTCAGAACCGCGAAGGTTTGCGGCGACGCCTCGAAGGCGTACACCTGCCCGCTCTCTCCGACAGCCTGGGCAGCCAGCAGGGTGTGGTGGCCTATATGGGCACCGATATCCAGCACCGTGTCGCCTGGGTCGAGTAGCCGGACAATGACGGTGCTGATCTGAGGCTCCCAGATGTGGAAGTAATAGATGTAGCCCCCCACCCGGTCCACCTTGTCGGCGATCATGCGCAGACGGTGCCGCGTCTCGACCTCGACCGGCCAGATCAGCTTGAGCTTCCGGAACAACAGGAAGTTTGCTTTCGCGTAGGCGGCGCGGGCGTAACCGGATGGAAGCGCCGCGAACAGAAGCTGGTCGAGCTTCGCGTAACGATCCAGGAACGATGCTGGTCCACTCATCATGAATATTCCGGTGAATAATTGTTCTGAGGTCGATCGAAATCGGGTTGCCCACCCTGATCAAGACGCTGTCACCGGGACCGAAGCGGCTGCGGACTGGTAGAGCCGAGAATCCTGAAAGCAGGTTGTTCATTCCATATGTGGCGGCGAACGTTGCGACGTAGACCACTGCTCCGGCGCTGGCGAGCAGGGGATCAGCTTCGTTTTAGTCAGGCCTCGTCCGTTTGGCTATCGCGGAAATAGGGCTCGACAGTCCCGCTGGCCTTGAGGGTCAGCGGGTTCCCCCGGCGATCCAGGGTCCTGCCGACGGCGACACGGACCCAACCCTCGCTGACGCAGTATTCCTCGACATTGGTCTTCTCAACGCCCTTGAACCGAATGCCAACACCGCGGCGCAAGACAGCCTCGTCATAGAA
>DASYBP010000484.1:0-2213 GCA_036500715.1 Rhodopila sp. | reverse complement strand
CTCCTCACCATGATGATTTATGACCTCACCATGAGGATCTATGACTCATCCTGAGGAGCGGCGTCTTCGCCGCGTCTCGAACGATGAAGCCACTGAACTAAAAAAACGCTCTAGCCGCGTTTCGCCGCAAGCCGAAACAGCTATTGTTTCGGCTGGATAAAGGCCGGGCCGACCGAACGGATCGGCTTGTTGGCAGCACCCACTGAATCCGCCGCGGGGGCGGGGGCCGGTGTGCCCGCTGCGGGAGCGGCCGGCGCGCCGGCCGCGCTAGCGGCGGCGGTACCCTTCTTCGCCGGCGCCGGAGTGCCTCTCGCCGCCGGTGCCCGCGACATTTTCTTCGCGCTCTCTTCGGTGACGATGATGTCGCCCTGCTGTTCGGCCGCGGCCTTGTCGTCGATCGATTTCAGGGCGTCGGACCAGGTCTGCCCGGCAGCCTTGCAGGAGCAGGACGGATTGAACTCCTGGCGGAAACGAAACGCGTTGGGCATTTGCGAATAGGGCTGGCCGCTGATCGACACCGCCTGGTTCATGTCCTCGCCGGGGTTGCGATAGGCGTACAGGGTCGCCTCCGCCGCCGGGCACAATGCCTTGCAGGACTTTTCGTCGTCGGGGAAGCGGGCGGGCACGGTCGCGAACGAGATCGGGAAATAGGCGCCGTCGCAGCTACGGACGCAGACGGTGCGGAAGGTGCCGGATTGCGGTCCCAAATCGGCGCCAGGGACGCCAGGGGCGCCCGGATTGTTGTTGCCGAACAGATTGTCGAGAAAATTGCCTCCGCCGCGCACGGCGTTGGCATATTGCGGACCGCAATTATTCTGGGCGAGCGCGGTCAGCACCGAGCGGCGCTGGTTCTCGCGATCGGCGCCGCCAAGGCCGCCGCTGCGCAGCCGCTCCAGGCTGGTCGTGATCTGCTCCATATTGGCCCGCATCTGCTGAATCTGATTGTTGACCGGACCGCATTGCGACGACTGGCCCGAGAACAGCGAGAAGAAACCGGAACTGTCACAGCCCATGCGCCTGGCCTGCGACGTAACGCGGTCGAGTTCGCCTTGCTGCCTGGTTGCGGCATCCTGGTAACGGCGGATTTGCTCGTCCCTGGCCGGATCCCCGCTGTCGCTGCCGCGATCGATGGTGGCCAATTGGGCCTCCAGCCGGGGACACATCGGATTGACCGCGGCGCCCTGCGGCGGCGGCGCACCCGGGCTCATCTGCGCCCTGGCGTCAACGCTCAGGCTGACGCCAATGAGTGCAATGCAGGCCAAAATCCATCGGAAGAAGGGGCTAATCAGCGTTTCAGGCATATCCGGCCAATCAGGAGAACTCCGCGCAGGCCCAGGAAGCTACAGCCGAAACCGTAGGCGCGACCAACGCGGCCTCCATAGCCGCTTCTCGGGGCAGCGTCACGTCGTTTCCGGGGCATCGGTGTGGCGGGGTGAGCCAGCGCGCGTCGGGCGGTTTCAGCGCTGGCAGGTAATGGCGACGTATTCGCTGCAACCGGCATGGTTGCAATTCGCGCCGGCCCTGGGAACCGAGCCAGTGATTTCATCGGGGTCGACGCGCCGGTAGGACGAAGCCTCGGCGAAATCCCGCGACTGGCAATAGGACCGGGCGGCGTGGGCGCCGCATTTGTCGCCCTTGGCGAGGCACTGGTCGACGCCGTAACCGTCCGCCTGATTGGCGACGATGAACACACGGCTGTCGGCGGATGCGGACGACGCGGCAAACAGGAATGCACAGGCCAAAAGTGCTGACGGGGATCGCATGTTGCACCGATCAATGAGAGGACCGCCGTCGTTCGATAAGCCGAAAATATTAAGAATGATTCACCGGGGCGGGCCGGTCGTTTGCTGCCCCAAACCGGCTTTTCTGAGGCACTTGACGGAGGTCCCCCGGCTGGCCCATGGTATGGCGCATGAACGGTTTCCTCGCCATTTGCGGCATTTGCCGCGAGATTATGAGCTAGCGATTCGCTGGCTGAGGCCGTCTTTTCTCGCACGAGATCACTGGACGCCCGGCCGCAAGGGACGGGACCATGGAATTGCGCCTGTACGATACCTTGACCAGGGAAAAGCGGCCCTTCGTGCCGCTCGATCCCAAAAACGTGCGCATGTATGTCTGCGGGCCGACGGTCTATGACTTCGCCCATATCGGCAATGCGCGCCCGGTCATCGTGTTCGACGTGCTGTTCCGGCTGTTGCGGCACCTCTATGGGG
>DASYBP010000483.1:0-15481 GCA_036500715.1 Rhodopila sp. | reverse complement strand
GATGTCGACCAACAACATCCTCAGTCCGGCGAACGGCAAGCCGATCATCGTGCCGTCGCAGGACATCGTCCTGGGTATCTACTACCTGTCGCTGGAAACCGCGCTGTTCAAGGAGACCCCGGACAACGAGGCGCCGGCGTTCGGGCGGATCGGCGAGATCGAGCATGCGCTGTTCGCCAAGCGGATCACGCTGCACGACAAGATCCGCGCGCGGTATGAGACGGTGGATGCGGGCGGCAATCCGATCCGTCCGGTGGTGGTGACGACGCCCGGGCGGATGATGATCGCGCAGATCCTGCCGAAGCATCCGGACGTGCCGTTCAGCCTGATCAATCGGCAATTGACGAAGAAAAGTGTCTCGGACGTGATCGATATGGTCTATCGCCATTGCGGTCAGAAAGAGTGCGTGATCTTCGCCGACCGGCTGATGGGTCTTGGCTTCGCCCAGGCGGCGAAGGCCGGCATTTCCTTTGGCAAGGACGATCTCATTATCCCCGACAGCAAGGAAAGGCTGATCTCAACGACCCAGGCGGAAGTGAAAGAGTTCGAGCAGCAGTACCAGGATGGCCTGATCACCGCCGGTGAGCGCTACAACAAGGTTGTCGACGCGTGGTCTCGCTGCACCGACGAGGTCGCCAGCGCGATGATGAAGGAGATCAGCAAGCAGGAGAAAGGCGTCGCCACCAACTCGGTGTGGATGATGTCGCACTCCGGCGCGCGTGGATCGCCGGCGCAGATGCGTCAGTTGGCCGGGATGCGCGGCCTGATGGCCAAGCCCTCAGGTGAAATTATCGAGCAGCCGATCATCGCCAACTTCAAGGAAGGTCTGTCGGTCCTCGAGTACTTCAACTCCACCCATGGCGCGCGCAAGGGTCTCGCGGACACCGCGCTGAAGACGGCGAACTCCGGCTACCTGACGCGCCGACTGGTCGACGTGGCGCAGGACTGCATTATCGTTGAAGAAGACTGCGGCACCCAACGCGGCCTGACCGTGCGCGCCGTCATGGACGGCGGTGAAGTCGTTTCATCGCTGGCTGAACGCACGCTGGGCCGCACCACAGCCGAGGATGTCCTCGATCCTGTGTCCGGCAAAATCTTGCTGCCAAACAACACGCTGATCGAGGAACCGGAGGCCGAGGTTTTGGAGCGAGCCGGAGTCGAGGCGGTGAAGATCCGCTCCGTGCTGACCTGCGAATCGAACATCGGCGTCTGCGGCCATTGCTACGGGCGCGATCTCGCCCGCGGCACGCCGGTCAACATCGGCGAGGCGGTTGGCGTCATTGCCGCTCAGTCGATCGGTGAACCCGGCACGCAGTTGACCATGCGCACCTTCCACATTGGTGGCGCGGCGCAGCGCGGCGCGGAAACATCGAGCGTGGAGGCTTCGCACGAAGGTAGCATCACCGTGCGTAACCGAAACGTCATTGCCAACAGCACGGGTGCGCTGGTGGTGATGTCGCGCAACTGCGAAATCGTCCTAGTGGACGACAAGCAGCGTGAACGTGCCCGCTTCCGCGTCCCCTATGGCGCCCGCCTGCTGGCCGAAGAGAACCAGGTGGTGACCCGCGGTCAGAGGCTGGCCGAGTGGGATCCCTTCACTCTGCCGATCATTACGGAGCGCGCCGGTAAGGTCGAATACATCGACCTGATCGACAGTATCACTCTGGTCGAGCGAATGGACGAAGTGACCGGCCTGACCTCCAAGGTCGTCGTCGATTACAAGCAGGGATCGAAGAGCATCGATCTGCGTCCCCGCCTGCAACTGAAGGATGACAAGGGCGAGGTCATCCGCCTCGACAACAACACCGATGCTCGGTACTTCCTGGCGCCCGACTCGATCCTGTCGGTCGACAACGGAGCGATCGTGCAGGCCGGCGATGTGCTTGCGCGCATCCCCCGGGAAGGCAGCAAGACGCGCGACATCACCGGCGGTCTGCCGCGGGTCGCCGAACTGTTCGAAGCAAGGCGTCCGAAGGACCATGCGGTCATCGCGGAGTGCGATGGGCGGGTGGAATTCGGCAAGGACTACAAGGCCAAGCGCCGCATCATCGTGAAGAACGATGAGACCGGCGAGGAGACCGAATATCTGATCCAGAAGGGTAAGCACGTCTCGGTTCAGGAAGGCGACTTCGTCCGCCGCGGCGACCCGCTGGTCGATGGGCCCCGGGTGCCGCACGACATCCTGAAGGTGCTGGGTGTCGAGGCGCTGTCCGACTACCTGGTAAACGAGATCCAGGACGTCTATCGGCTGCAGGGCGTGAAGATCAACGATAAGCATATCGAAGTGATCGTCCGCCAGATGCTGCAGAAGGTGGAAATCATGGACCCAGGCGAGACGACCTTCCTGACCGGAGAGACGGTGGACCGCTCCGAGTTCGACGCGGTCAACGCCAAGCTGCTGAAGGACGAGCGGCCGGCGCATGCGATGCCGGTGCTGCAAGGCATCACCAAGGCATCGCTGCAGACCAACAGCTTCATCAGCGCAGCCTCCTTCCAGGAGACCACGCGAGTGCTGACCGAGGCGGCGACCGCCGGCAAGACCGACAGCCTGATGGGCCTGAAGGAGAATGTGATTGTCGGTCGTCTGATCCCGGCAGGCACGGGCGCGGTTATGAACCGCCTGCGCGCGGTGGCGGCGGGCCGCGATCAGCGGACACTCTGGAACGAGAATGCGCGCCTGACCGAAGAGACCGCAGCGGAGTAGAGGCTTTCCGGTGCGAGGGGAGCCGGTGGTTGAAGAGACCACCGGCTCCTCGACCGGTTGATTTTCATCGGCGTCGAACCGGGATAATCTGTTCAGATGCCTGGTCCGCCTTCTTCAAATGATTCCGCCACCGATCCCACCATCGCCGAACTGGTCTCGGCGCGTCCGTGGCTTCGATACAATGCCGTGGACGGCTTGCTGCTGGACGACGTACCGCTCGCCGGCATAGCCGATGCGGTCGGCTCTCCGACCTGGGTATACTCGGCCACGACGATGCGGGTACGATACAAAGCCCTGACCCGTGCCATGACGGATGCTGGGCTGGACACGTGTATTCACTACGCCGTCAAGGCAAACGACAGCCGTGCCATACTGGCGCTGTTTGAAGCGGAGGGTGCGGGCGCCGATGTGGTCAGCGGCGGGGAGTTGCTGAAAGCCCGCCGCGCGCACATCCCGGCCAGCCGCATCGTGTTTTCCGGCGTCGGCAAGTCGGCTCGGGAACTCAGCCTCGCCCTTCAGGAAGACATTGGTCAGATCAACGTCGAAAGTGCCGAGGAACTGACAATGTTGTCCGCTCTGGCCGCCACAACGGGTCAGACGGCGCGCGTCGCCTTGCGGGTGAACCCCGACGTCGATGCCGGCACGAATGACAAGATCGCTACCGGCCGGGCCAGTGACAAGTTCGGGATTCCGTACGCCGATGCCGTCGCGCTCTACACCCTCGCCGCGGCGTTGCCCGGCATCGCACCGGTCGGCCTGGCAACCCACATCGGTAGCCAGATCTTGACCCTGGCGCCGTTCCGCGACGCCTTCAGCCGCATCGCCGATCTGGTTCGCGCCTTGCGCCAGAACGGCCTCCGCGTCGAGACCGTCGACTGTGGCGGTGGCCTTGGCATTCCCTACCGCAATCAGCCGGCTCCCTCTCCGGCTGGTCTTGCCGCTGCCGTAAAACGAGCGTTCCACGATCTCGATGTGCGACTGGTCATGGAACCGGGCCGCTGGCTCGTTGGTCCTGCCGGCCTCCTGCTCGCCTCGGTCGTATTGGTCAAGCACACGCCGGTCGAGCCGTTCGTTGTACTCGACGCGGCGATGAACGACCTGATCCGCCCAGCGATGTATGACGCCTGGCACGGCATCGTTCCGATTTCGCCGATTGACGCGGTTGCGCCGGCCAGGCCGTGTTCCCTGGTCGGCCCGGTCTGCGAAAGCGGCGACACCTTCGCGCGAAGTCGTGTCCTGCCCGCACTGGCACCAAACGCGCGCGTGGCAATTCTTGACGCGGGTGCCTATGGTGCGGTCATGAGTTCAACCTACAACGCACGCCCGATGGCTGCCGAGGTCTGGGTGGACGCTGGTCGTTGGTCAATCATCCGCGACCGTCAGCCAATCGAAGCGCTGTGGGAACGGGAGCAGCTTCCGGCATGAAGAGTCCCATTCCTCTCCCCGGCCGCCGCCTGTCCGGGCATCGGCTACTGGCGCGCGCGGCGATCCTGTTCGAGGGATTGTGGCCAGCGCTGTGGCCGCCGCTGGCCGTGGTGGGGATCTTTCTCTGTCTCGCCCTGCTCGATATCCCGCCGCTGCTGCCGGCTTGGCTGCATATCGGGCTGCTGGCTTTTGTCCTCCTGGTCGCCTTGGGTCTGCTCGTGCAGGGCCTGTGGGGCGTTCGCCTGCCGGACGATCAAGCCGCCGATCGTCGCCTGGAAACGAAGTCGGGCCTGATCCATCGACCTCTTTCGGTCCTCACAGACAAGCCGGCAACCGGCGACAACGTCGGTTTGGCACTCTGGCAAGCTCATGCGACCCGCGCTATTGCCCAGATCAGCCGATTGCGTGTTGGTTTGCCACGACCGGGATTGGCGCGACGCGATCCCCGCGCTCTGCGCTATGCTGTGTTGCTGGCCGTCATGGCGTGCCTCGGGATCGCGAACACCGATGGGCCGTCGCGGCTTTATGCGGCGGTAACCCCGTCTATGCCGGTCACAGCGAGTGCGCCGGCAACCGAACTTCAGGCGTGGATCACGCCGCCGGCGTACACCAGGGTTGCACCGATCTTTCTTAAGGCGGACGGCGGCAGCATCTCGGTCCCTGCTGGGTCCCATCTCACGGTGAATGTCTCCGGCGGCAGGGGCCAGCCGGCATTGTCGTTGAACGACCATTTGGAGCCCTTTACCGCGTTGGACAACAGCAGCTTTCAGGCAGAACGGGATCTCACGCGCGGCGGCTTGTTGGCCGTCAGGCGGGACGGCGCCAATCTGGCCGCCTGGACGTTGACCGTGGTCGCGGATCAGCCGCCGACCGCGGCGTGGGGTGATAATCCCGGTCGGCACGCGGGCAGCCAGCAGACCCGACTACCCTGGCAGGTTGCCGATGACTACGGTGTTACGACCCTGCAAGCCGAACTCCGGCTGCGCGACCGCCCCGACGCGCCGCCATTGATCTTAACCATTCCACTGCCGGGAGGCACCGCGAAATCAGCCCACGGACTCAGCCAGCCTGACCTGACGGCGAACCCTTGGGCGGGCCTGGCGGTGGTCGGCCGTCTGGTAGCGCGTGACGCCCTAGGGCAGACCGGCACCAGTGCTGAAGTCACGTTCGATCTGGCCGAGCGCACTTTCCACAACGAGATCGCTCGGCTGCTGATCGCCGCGCGGAAGACACTGAGCGAGCACCCTGATGATCGGGGCGACGCGCTGCAGGCGCTCGACAGTCTGATGCAGCAGCCAGGGCTTTTCGGCGATGATTTCGGCGCATTCCTCGCACTGACCGCGACCTACTACGGGTTGGTGCGCAATCACGCCGACAGTGCTGTGCCCGAAGCCCAGCAGATGATGTGGGAACTCGCCCTGCACATGGAGGAAGGTCAAACCGAGCAGAGTGCGCGGTCGCTGGAGCAAGCGCGGCAGGCGGCTCGCGACGCGATGGATAAGGCGCAGCAGCAGCCCAGCGACGAAAATCGCCAGGAACTGGCAAAGAAGTTGGAGGAACTACGACAAGCGATCGAACGCCACATGCGGGCGCTAATGGAGGAGGCTCAGCGTAACAACGCCCTCATGCCCTTCGACCCAAAGGCGGCGCAGCTGTCTGACCGTGACATGCAGCGGATGGCCGAACAGGCCGAGCGGGCGGCGAAAGAGGGCCGCATGGCCGAAGCGCAGCAGCAGATGGCCGAACTGGAGCGGATGCTCGATCAGCTTCGCAACGCGCAAACCCAGCGCAAGGACAGCAAGAGCGCCAACAGCAAGCGTCAGCGCGGCAAGCGCCAGCAGAGTGCTGTCCAGGATATGATCGCGCGTGAAGGCGCCCTGCTGGATCACGCGCAGCAGCGCGAAAATCCATCAGCGGGCGATCAGTCGGCGGAACGCCAGGCCGACAGCCGCATGCAGCAGGCGCTCCGGCGAGCGCTAGGGGAATTGATGCAGCAATTCACCGACCTGAGCGGTGAGGCATCCGCGGGTCTGGGCGAGGCGGATCAGGCCATGCGGGATGCCGCATCCCAGTTGAACGAGGGACAGGATCAGGCCGCCGGCCAATCCCAGCAAAAAGCGATCGCCGCGCTGCAGAAGGGTAATCGCGAGATGGGACAGGCGATGGCGAAGATGGGCCAGCAATCGGGCCAGGGGCAGGGCCAGGAGGGCGAGGACCAAGGCCAGGAGGACGGCGCGGAGGGCATGATGAGCATGATGCCGGACGGCCAGGGCAGCGATGGTCGCGGTACGGGACCTCGGACCGGTACGCCTGATCGCAGTGACCCCGGCGGACGCGATCCGTTGGGACGCTATAACCAAGGGAACTCGACCGACAACGCGGATGTGGCGGTTCCGGAGGAACGCGAGCGGCAGCGTACCCAGGCGATTCAGGAAGAGTTGCGGCGTCGCGGTGCCGACCAGGAGCGGCCACGACAGGAACTGGATTATATCGATCGGTTGCTCAAGCAGTTCTGAATCGAGGCGGTGGGCAAACGACTCTCCAGCGTCTGTCTCGACTACCCGACCACGATCTGAATCGAGCTGGGCGCGTCGCAGACCCAAAGCGGTGTGAAGCCGGCACTGTCGCCATCGGTCTGCGCGGGAATCGCTAAATTCTGCGCAAAATCTACTCGTCGAGCGCGAACGTGCCGAACGCCAGGGGCACGTGCCAGCAGGTTCAACGGCAAGGCAGCGCCGTACATCATCGCCGCACCGGGCCCCGACCTGTCGAACAACACCACCGAGAAGCCGGGATCGCTTGGCACGGCGTCGATGGCCAGCCGGAAGCTCCCGCCGTAAAGCCGCCCTTTGCTGATGATGACGCTCGCGGCCTCGGTCTCGGTTTCGTCGATCCGCATCCGGATCGTGGGGAATCTATAGCGCACCAATTCCCGCATCGACTGCATCACATAAGCGCCCTTGCCAAAAACCTTCTTCATCCGAAAGGGGAGGTTACGGACCACGTGGGCGTCAAATCCGACACCCAGCATCTGCACGAACAATCTGGCACCATCCGGTCCGTTAGCCTGGCCCGGCCACAACGTGCGGCTACGGCCGAATGCCAGAGCGGCGGCAACGGATTTCGGGGCGAATGGCAGACCGAGTTCATGCGCCAGGACGTTGGCAGTGCCAAGCGGGATCACCCCAAGGCGAACCGGCGAACCCATCAGCCCGTTGGCAACCTCGGCGATCGTGCCGTCGCCGCCAGCGGCCACGACCATCTGTTCGCCGCGGCGGGCAGCCTCCCGAGCCAGAGCCTCGGCATGGCCGGATCTGTGGGTCTCTGCCAGATCGAGCCTCACCCCATTGGCGACGAGGACGTCGAGCACCCGCCACAGCAGATGGGCGCGCCGGCGTCCGGCAACCGGGTTAAAGATGATGACCATGAGCGAATTGACTGACAGCCCTAAATCAGCCGACACAGGTTCCACGAACGTATGTCATTTCTATGTCAGTTCGATGACCATCTGAATATCTTTGGAAGATAGCGCCCAAAGCTGCTTTCGTCATCGAATCTTAACTTCCACGGCGCGGCCAGGACAGTATCAGGTGCGGGGAGATGCAGAACGGAAATGATCGCCCGAAATGAACGCAATGTCCCATATCGGCGTCCCGCCCGCCTACCGGACTATCTTCATTTCGGACACGCATTTGGGGACGCGTGGCTGCCGAAGTGAATTCTTGGCAGACTTCCTGCGCCAGTCAAGTTGCTACAATTTGTTTCTCGTCGGCGACATCATTGACGGATGGCGCCTGCGAAAATCCTGGTATTGGGACGAAAGCCATGACGAGGTGCTGAAGCAGATCGTGCGCCATGCGCGCGGCGGGGCCGAGGTCATCTATATCCCCGGCAACCACGACGAGATGTTCCGCCAATGGCTGCCGATGGGACTGGAGATCTGCGGCATCAAGCTGCGTCGCGAATCCGAACACACCACCGCCGATGGGAAACGCCTTCTCGTCATGCATGGCGATGAGTTCGACAGTGTCGTGCGCTATGCCAAATTTCTGGCGCTTCTGGGCGATTGGGCGTACACGGCAGCGCTCGAGGTCAACCGTTGGTTCAACGCGATCCGCCGCCGCTTGGGCTACCCCTACTGGTCGCTGTCCGCCTGGCTGAAGCGGCAGGTCAAAGAGGCGGTCAAGGCGATCAACCGGTTCGAATGCGCATTGGCCTCCGAAGCGCGCCGCCGCGGCTTTGACGGTGTGGTGTGCGGCCATATTCACCACGCTGAAATGCGTGAGGTGCAAGGGGTTCTGTACTTGAACGACGGCGATTGGGTGGAAAGCTGCACGGCCCTCGTCGAGCACCACGACGGTCGCCTGGAACTAATCGATTGGGCGGCGCTGAACCGCTTGTCGTTCTTCACGCCGCGTGCGGCTCGGGTTTCCGAAGCTGCCTGACCCAATCCCGCTGGCGGATATCGCTGATATGCTTCCGGTGGCGCCGTCCCACCGCATTCTGATTGTAACGGATGCCTGGAAACCACAGGTAAACGGTGTGGTCCGAACGCTGACAACCGTGGTGCAGGAACTGCAGGCGATGGGTCACGTCGTGGATGTGATCGGCCCGGATCGGTTTCGCACATTTCCCTGCCCGACCTATCCCGATATCGCCCTGTCGCTGTTACCGCGCCGAAGCCTGATCAGGATGATTACGGCATTCAAGCCCGATGCATTGCACGTGGCGACCGAGGGACCGCTCGGCATGGCCGCGCGAAGCTGGGCCAAGCGGCGCGGGCTTGCATTCACCACCGCGTTCCACACACGCTTCGCGGAGTACGTAAAGGCTCGGATTGGTCTGCCTCTGCGGCCGGTCTATGCCTGGATGCGACGTTTCCATGGCGCCGCCCACGGCACGATGGTGGCGACCCAGTCGCTGCGCGATGAATTGACCGCGCGGGGTTTCGTGAATATTCGGTCCTGGTCCCGCGGCGTCGACCTCGATCTGTTCAAGCCTTACCCCAGAACCGAATTCTCGCATCTTCCTGGACCACTCTTCATCTATGTCGGCCGGGTCGCGGTGGAGAAAAACATTGGCGCGTTCCTCGACCTGGATTTGCCTGGCTCGAAGGTCGTGGTTGGTGGTGGCCCGCAATTGGCGTCGCTCCAGCGCGAATACCCGGAGGTAACGTTTACTGGACCCCGCTATGGGGAGGCTCTGGCGCGTGCGTACGCGAGCGCCGATGTTTTCGTATTCCCAAGTCTGACCGACACGTTTGGACTGGTAATCCTGGAAGCGTTGGCGTGCGGCACGCCGGTCGCGGCGTTTCCGGTAACCGGACCGAGGGATGTGTTGATGCACGCCAACGGTTCCGTCGGCGCGGTCCACACCGATCTGCGGGTTGCCGCGACGGAGGCGCTGAAGGCCGATCGCACCGCCTGCCGAACGCATGCGGAGCAATATTCCTGGCGAGCTTGCGCGGAGATCTTCCTGTCGCATCTGGTGCCGTTGAGGGGGCCATGACCCGATCCCCAGAACGCCTCGGCTGACACAACCCGGCCGAGGGCCACCAGGCTCCTGCCACACTTCCGTAATATGGGCTCCGTGTGCTACCGGGCGCACAATGAAATCGCTGTTGCGTTCACCCCGGTCCCAGGTCTTGCTGGCGACCGTTCTGGGCTATTATCTGACATTCGCACTCCGTACCACGCGCTGGACGTTGGAGGGGCAGGAACATTTTCGGCCGCATGGCGCCGGCGCGCCGGCGATATTCGCGTTCTGGCATGAATTTCTGCCGCTGATGCCGGCCTTAGCGCTGATCGCGCGCAAGCTACCCTTCTATCGCCCGACGCCGATCTATACGTTGGTCAGCCACCACCGCGACGGACGGTTCATCGGAACCGTTATGCGGCGTTTCGGTATCCGGCCCATATTGGGCTCGTCCACACGCGGCGGCGCGGCTGGTCTGCGTCATCTGCTGGCGGTGCTTCGGCGGGGCGACTTGATCGGTATAACGCCCGATGGACCAAAGGGCCCGCGACGTCAGGCGGCGTTTGGCGTCGCGCAACTTGCCGCCCTGTCGGGCGTCCCCGTGGTGCCCCTCGCGGCGCGCACCACACGACGAATTCTGTTGAACACCTGGGATCGGATGCCGATCCCGCTGCCGTTCGGGCGAGGTGTCGTTGTTTGCGAGCCCCCGATCCACGTGTCTCGGTATGAATGGCGGGAAGCCGTCCCACGAATCACTGATGCGTTGGACAAGGCGGCGGCCCGAGCGGAGACGTTGTGCCCGGCATGACGGCGAGCATCCTGGCAACCGGCTGGGCGATGGCGGCGACCGCGCTGGCGCCGGCGCTTCGCCTGAATTTGCGCCGCCGCGCCGCGACTGGACGGGAAATTTCCGAGCGCCTGGCAGAACGATTTGGCTGCGATTCCACCCCACGGCCGGCGGGACCCTTGGTGTGGATGCATGCCGCCAGCGTGGGGGAGACGATGTCGATCTTGCCGGTACTGGACGCCCTGCGCCCTCGGGTCAAGATTCTGCTTACGACAGGCACTGTCACCTCGCAGGCATTGCTGGACCAGCGCATTCCGGATCACCGTCTTGCCGGTGATGTGCTGTACCGGTTCGCACCGCTGGACGTTCCATCCTGGGTCGCCAGGTTTCTATCGCACTGGCGGCCCGACGCGGCGTGTTTCGTCGAGAGCGAGCTGTGGCCCAATCAGCTTGCCGCGTGCCGGGCGAGAGGGATCAAGCTGATGCTGCTCAACGCCCGCATGTCCGACCGCAGCTTCGCCCATTGGCGTCGCGCTCCCGTGTTCGCCCGCCATCTTCTGAACGAATTTGCTGTGGTCCACGCCCGCAGTGACCAGGATGCCGCGCGGTTGCGCGCGCTCGGCGCGACCCACGTCGAGACTCTGGGCGATCTAAAATTCGCCGCGCCGCCGCTGCCGGTGGATCAGGCCGAACTGGAACGTCTAAAGGCCACCCTTGCCGCGCGGCCGATTTGGGTTGCCGCCAGCACCCACCCGCGCGAGGAAGCGATGATCGCCGAGGCTCACCGAACCTTGGCGGAGTCCCATCCCGGCCTGTTAACCATCATCGTGCCACGGCACCCCGATCGTGGGCCCGCGTTGGCGACCGACCTGCAGGCGCCGCGACGGGCTGCTGGCCAGGATCCGCCGACCGGCGCCGGCATCTGGATCGCTGACACCGTGGGCGAACTCGGTCTGTGGTATCGGCTTGCCCCGATCGCGCTGGTCGGGCGCAGCCTGATCGCCCCAGGCGGCGGGCAGAATCCGCTGGAGCCAGCGCGCCTCGGGTGCGCCATCGCGGTCGGGCGATACACCGGGAACTTTGCCGACCACGTCGCTTTGTTGCGTGACGCCGGCGGCCTGGTGCAAGTGGCGGACGCAGCCTCCCTCGCCCGGTTTGTGTCGGCGATGCTTGGTTGTTCGGATCAGCGACGGCTCCTGGGTGAAAATGCGACGGCATCAATCCGTCGATATTCGGATCTGCCCGCCCGCTCGGCCGAGGCGCTGCTGTCGCTGGTGCCAGGAATGTAGCGATGCCGTCAGCACCGGCATTTTGGACGCATGACGGGGTGCTGGCCAAAGCCCTGTCCCCGTTCTCGGCTGTCGGTGCCGTCCTGACGGCCCGGCGGGTGGCACGGCCCGGTTGGCGAGCCCCGGTCCCGGTAATCTGCTGCGGGAATGTGACCGTTGGTGGTGCCGGTAAGACAACTTTGGCTTTAGACCTTGCCCGCCGGCTGTCCAGCAAAAGCGTCCATATTTTGTCGCGAGGCTACGGCGGCTCCTCCCGTGGCGTACATCACGTGGAACCGGACGATACCGCCCGTTTGGTTGGGGACGAGGCTCTGTTACTGGCACAGGTAGCGCCGACCTGGACCGGCGCCGACCGTGCCGCCAGTGCGAAAGCCGCAATCGCCGCCGGCGCCCGGATTCTGTTGATGGATGACGGCCTGCAGAATCCGACATTGGCGAAAGCCGCGTCGATCCTGGTGATCGATGGCCGGACCGGGTTCGGCAATGGCCGCGTGCTGCCGGTTGGTCCCTTGCGCGAACCGGTTGCCGCTGCGGCCGCGCGATGCCGGGCGGCGGTTCTGATCGGTCGGGATCAGACCTGTGCGGCGGCGCGTCTGCCCCCGAATCTGCCGGTGCTCAAGGCGGATCTGCTGCAAGACGCTTCCATCACCAGACTTGCAGGCCGCAAAGTCGTCGCCTTCGCCGGGATTGCCCTGCCCGAGAAATTCTTCACGCCGTTGCGCGAGGCCGGCGCCATCCTGACCGCAGCTCGGCCGTTTCCGGACCATCATCTGTACACGGATCGCGAGCTGGCTGCGTTATTGCGTGAGGCGCACGAAAGCGGTGCCGAACTGGTTACCACGCCGAAGGACGCCGTCCGCCTGCCGGCAGCCATTCGTCCGCGCGTCACCGTTATCGGTGTCGGTCTGGCGTGGCAAGAACCGCGGCAAATCGATCAACTCCTCGAAAGCGTGCTCGCCAGCGTGCCCGGAGTCATGCCTTAATGGGCCATGCACGATGTGGTCTTTTTGTTCGACGTGGACAACACGCTGCTGGACAACGACCAGGTCCAGAGCGACCTGAGCGAGCACCTGAGGGCAAATTTCGGCAATCTGGCGCGTGATCGCTACTGGGCGTTGTTCGAGGACCTGCGCGGCAAAATCGGCTATGCTGACTATCTCGGCGCCCTGCAGCTTTACCGACTTGAGACCCTGCATAACCCGAAGATTCTGCGCATCGCCAACTGGTTGGCCGACTATCCGTTCGCCGATCGGCTCTATCCGCATGCACTCGACGTTGTGCGCCACGTCGGAAACTGGGGGCCGACGGTGATCCTGTCCGACGGTGACGCGGCGTTCCAGCCGCGCAAGGTCGAGCGATCCGGCCTGTGGCACGCCTTCTCCGACAACGTACTGATCTACGTTCACAAGGAGCAGGCACTTGACGATGTGGAGCGTCTTTACCCTGCGCGCCGCTACGTCATGATCGACGATAAACTGAGAATTCTGGAGGCCCTGAAGCAGCAGTGGGCGGACCGGGTCACGACGGTATTTCCGCGGCAAGGCCACTACGCGCACGACCTAGAAGAGCTGCGCAAGCGGCGCCCCGCGGACATCTCGATCGACGCTATCGGGGATTTGCTGAAGTTCGAGGCCGATCGCTTTGTTTGACCGGCGCCCGCGTCGGATATAACCCGCTGTCCGAACCACGACGCAGGAGGCCCCGTTGTATATCGCCATGAATCGCTTCAAGGTCCTGCCGGGGTCCGAGGCCGCGTTCGAAGAGGTTTGGACCTCCCGCGACACGCATCTGCGCGGGGTGCCAGGCTTTGGGTCTTTCCACCTGTTACGTGGACCGGTGCGCGAGGATCACGTGCTGTATTCCTCCCACACCATTTGGCGGGACAAAGCGGCATTCGAGGCGTGGACTACGTCCGAGGCGTTCCGCCAGGCGCACCGCAGCGCCGGCGGGAACAAGCCTCTGTACCTTGGCCATCCCGAGTTCGAAGGCTTCGAGGTCATTCAGACGGTCGAATAGCCGCGCGGCCTGCCCCTCTTGGCGCCAACGGCGGCGCCATGCGAAGCAGACAGCGGGCGCCCCGGCGGCGAACATGAACCAACACCCTCTATGGCGTTTCGCCACGTCGTGAGGCACGCTTGTCACGCGTTAACGCGTGCAAGCGGGCGTGGTGTCAAAATGGCAGGTAGGGTGAATCGTCGCGGCTTTCTCAAGACCGCCGCTGCAACCGCGGCAGGGACCTTGACGACCCCCCTGCTGTCGCTGGCGGCCGATGCCAAGGTTCTCCGATTCGTCCCGCAGGCGAACCTGGCAAACCTCGATCCAATCTGGACCACGCAGTACGTTGTGCGCAACGGCTCACTGCTGATCTGGGACATGCTTATGGGCGTGGACGATCAGCTTCAGCCCAGGCCGCAAATGGTCGAGACGTACGAAAACACCTCCGACTACAAGACATGGACATTCAAGCTGCGACCCGGTCTGAAATTCCACGACGGTGAGCCGGTGCTGACAAAGGACGTCATCGCCAGCATCAAGCGCTGGATGGCGCGCGATGCGACGATGGGCGGCCCAATCAGCAAGCGGACGGATGCGCTGGAGGCGGTCGATGACCGCACCGTCCGCTTTCGCCTCAATCAACCGTACTCAAAAATGCTGTTCGCTCTTGGCAAAAGCAGCACGCCATCGCTGTTCATAATGCCTGAGCGGATCGCCGCGACAGACCCATTCAAGCAGATCACCGAGTATGTAGGCTCCGGGCCGATGCGATTCCGGAGGGATGAGTGGGTACCCGGTGCCAGGGCCGTGTTCGAGAAATTCGATGGCTACGCGCCGCGCGACGAGAAATCCAACTGGCTTTCGGGCGGCAAGCGCATCCATTTCGACCGGATCGAATGGCAGATCGTGCCCGACGGCGCCACCGCCGCCGCGGCACTGCAGAACGGCGAGGTCGACTGGCTGGAAACCCCGCTGTCGGACCTGATCCCACTGTTGCGGAAGAATACCAACGTCACGGTCGATATCGCCGACCCGCTGGGTAATATCGGCTCCTTCCGCATGAACCACCTGTATCCGCCATTCAACGACGTGCGGGCGAGACGCGCTGTACAGGTGGCACTGAGCCAGGAAGACTACATGATTGCCCTGGTTGGGGACGACCAAACCCTGTGGAAGACGCTGCCGGGGTACTTCACGCCTGACACACCACTATACACGGAAACCGGCGGTGAGCCCCTGAAGGGCAATCGTGACTACGATCTGGCGAGGAGGCTGTTGGCCGAGTCCGGCTACAAGAACGAGCCTATCATCCTGCTGGTGGCTACCGATATGGCGATCACCAAGGCGCAGGGCGATGTGACGGCTGATCTGCTGCAGCGGATTGGGATGAATGTGCAGTATCAGGCGCTGGACTGGGGCACGGTTGGCCAGCGGCGCGCGAGCAAGGCGCCACCGGACAAGGGCGGCTGGAACATATTCCACACCTGGCACGCCGGCGCGGACTGCGTAAACCCGGCGCCTTATATCGCGCTCGACTGCAGCGGCGACACCGCCTGGTTCGGGTGGCCCAAATCGGATCTGGTGCAGGAGAAAATCGCCGCCTGGTATGCCGCCCCTGACTTCGCCGGCGAAAAGACGGCGATCGCCCAGGTGAACAAGGCCGCGATGGACCATGTGGTCTATATTCCGACCGGTTTTTTCAAAGGCTATCAGGCCTGGCGGAAGAATGTCTCGGGAGTGGTCAAGGCGCCGTTCCCGGTATTCTGGGACGTGACCAAGGGATGAATGGGTTCCAAGGGCCGCCGG
>DASYBP010000482.1:0-2732 GCA_036500715.1 Rhodopila sp. | reverse complement strand
AGCCTGGGCCTTGACGGCCATGTCGGCGGCCTCGTGTTTCAGATCCACGGTGCCGGTGGCGGAGGCGGTCAGTTCGCCCGCGGTGATGCCGACCTGGGTGCCAAGCGCGTCCCGGGGGCCACCGACCGAGGCCTGGATCGCGATCGCGCCAAGGTCGGGGAGGTGGGCGATGGCGGAGATCAGGCCCTTGGCAGGCTCGTCGGCGTGCACAGTCGCCTGGATCGCGTTTGATGTGACGCGGCCGTTGACGGTGTAATGCCCGGGCGAATCCAGGCGGTTGGCGTCGAGCTGGATCGTCCCTTCGGTGAGGGTTGGCAGATCGGCCGACCCGTCGAGAGCCAGGGTGGCGCCGGCCCCGGCGACGGCCTCGACGATCACCGCCTCGTCGATGTGCAGATGGCGGAGATCGACCTGGACCGGTAGTTCAAAAGAGCTGCTGGTGCGGCTGGTGGTGTGGGTTTCGGACTCGGGCAGACGGCTGAATTCCAAGTGGTCTGCCCGAAGTTGATCGATTTGGGCGATGCGCCGGACCAATTTCAGGGGCGACCAGTCCAGGACGAGGCCGGTGATGGTAACGTAGGGACCTTTGAAGTCGGACACCTGGATCTGTTCGGCACGAAGCGCGTCAGGAAAGCGGCCGCTCAGGCCCTGGATGCGGACGATGCCTCCGGTAAGGCTGGCGGTTTCCTGCTCGATAAAGCGCCGGCCGGCGTCGATGTTGGCGGCGACGGCCACCAGCACGACCGCCAATACGGGAATCGCCAGCAGGATCAGGACGAGCAGGCCGCCCCATTTGAGTAGGCGCCATCCGAGCGGGTCCCGTCTTAGCAGGTCAGGCCTGGGCGAACGGGGGGTCAAAACGCCTGCCCGATACCGATGTAAAGCTCGAACACATCGCCGCCGGGCAGCTTGTTCAGCGGCACGGCGACGTCCAGCCGGATCGGCCCGATCGGTGTGTAGTAGCGGGCACCGACGCCAGCGCCGGCATGCCAGTTGCTGGTGAAGGGCGCGCCGTTCGAAGTGACCTGACCCACGTCAATGAACCCCACGACGCCGTAGTTGGAGAGAATACGCTGGCGCGCCTCCACGGTTCCGGCGGAGATGGCGGTGCCGCCGGTTGGCAGCCGATCCGGAAATTGGGGACCGAGCGTCTGGTAGCGGTAGCCCCTTACCGTGCCGCTGCCGCCGGCGTAAAAACGTTGATCAGGCGGCAAGCCGAACACGCCCGCACCCGACACCTGTCCGACGAGGCCTCGCAAGGCGAGGACGCTGCGACCGTCGCTGAACAGGTCGAGATAAGTCGAACCGGAAAGTTGAGCGATCAGAAACGTCGCATTCTGACCACCGAGTGCCTCGGTGGGGGTCAGCATCAATGCGGCACGTATTCCGTGCGTCGGATCCAGTGCATTGGTCGTGCTATCGTATTTCAGGCTGGCCGGAATGCCGACCAGGTTGAAGTGGCGGGTGACACCTTCTTGCAGGATCGACTCCTGCTCGCCCGACAGGCCGAGGCTGGCGGTCCAATGCGGTGACAGTTTTCGGTTGAGGGCGATTTTCTCAAGCAGGGCGGTCTGGTCGTAGGCCTGCAATGACTGATCGACTGCATTCAGATCGAGCTCAAGCTGCTGGTCGCGCATCAGAAAGTCGGGTTTTAGAAATTGCGCGCCGACTTGGTAGCCGGGGCGAATAAGCGCATCCCCGCCCGCCTGGTAGGCGGCCGTCAGGTTCAGTTGTTCAGCGTTGCCGAACAGGTTCCGGTCATGCCAGGCGGTGGTGAAGTTGACACCGAGGTCGGTCGAATATCCGACGCCGAGGTCCACGGCGTGCAGCGGCCGCTCGGTCAAGTCGAACGCGATCGGCAACTGACCCTGTGGGTCCAACGCCGAGGCCGGCTCCGCTCGGACGACCGAGAAGACGCCGATCGAGGAGAGGTCGGCGCGGGCCTTTTCGACCGCCTGGGGGCTGAACGGCTCGCCCTGATGGATCAGCAGACGCTGGCGCACGAAGGATTCATTCATGTCCTTCAGGCCGCTGAGACTGATCGGGCCGATGTCGGCTTTCGGTCCGGTTTCGGGTTGGAAGGTGACATCGAGCAGGTTCTGATCCGGGTGCAGGATCGCGACAGGCACTGGCACTTTGGCCAGCGGATAGCTGTCGGCGCGGAGAGCATCCAAGAGCCTGCCCTGGGCGGCCAGGATCTGGGCTGACATGGCCGGCTGGCCCGGCTTCAGGTCCAGATGGCTGGGAATATCTGGCGGTACCGGGGTGGAGATGGTGACTGATCCCAATTTGAAGCGTGGGCCAAGATCGATCGATACCTCGACTATCAGCGGGGGATTGGCGGGGGCGGCGTCGATGATGGCGGGCAACGTCGGGTCGCCGAGTGCGTGGTCGCTGATCGTCGTGGTAATGGTGGCCTTATAGTACCCGAAGCTGTGCAGGGCGGTTTCGAAGCGGTCGGCGTCCTGACGCGCCCGCTCGGTCAAGGCGAAGCCGCCGACGGGCGCGGATTTTTGCAGCGAGATCAAGGTCGAGCTGCCGTTGAGGGCGGCGTCGAGCGCACTATCGCCGGTGGGTTTGATGGCGACGGTGTACGGCTGCGGGTCGGCGGCGCGCGACGGCGCCATCAGCACGATGCAAATTGTTATGATGGATGCGACGGCGGGCCACCGCAGGATGACGGGAACCTGGATCCGGATGCGGTGCATACGGGAAACATACCTTAAACGAGT
>DASYBP010000481.1:0-4617 GCA_036500715.1 Rhodopila sp. | reverse complement strand
CGTGGACCACAAAGGCTACGTTACCGAAAACGACCTCCGGGCCTGGCGCATCATGCGCAAGGCGTCTCGCCGGCTGGCGCATCCGCCCGCGGACAAACTGAAGCCTCAGCATGCCTTCCAGCGGCATCCGGACCAACCGCCGGCTTCGCCGGAGCAGCGGGCCGCGCTGTCGAACGGTCGTTTAGACCATGATCGTTCGATGTTGGCTCATTTTTCTTGCTCAATCATGGTCTAACCTTTTGCTTGAGAGGGCGATTCACGTCTGAGGTCAAAGCAACCTCAGACGATCGCGCTCTAATTTCCCTGAAAGACATTCATCACCTGCTGGGTCTTGCGTAGACAGCTCTCCAAGCGCAAAAAGATCCCCTTCCCCCGGTTCAAACTTTTCCTAAGATTTGTGCTACGCACGGTAACGATGCGGGGCGACGCCTTCACGGCCGTCGCACGCGCCGGGGATAGTGCAATCGCGGCCTTTGCCGGAATTCTGTTTGGGCCCAACGTTTACTACATTGAATCTGCGTCGCTAGAGAACAACAACGGCGTGTCTTGGTTCCTGCTGCTGGGCATGCTCTCCGATGCATACCAGCGCGCGCCAAGGGGCCTTTTTTTATGGGGTACCATCGAGAGTCCGCCGCGGCCGATCCTGGTCTCGAATTCTGCCGTGCCCAATGCCGTACAACTGCTTATCCAACAAGCGAGGTCGTGTTTACCCACGCTCGCCTCGACTGAAATGCTCCCATGTATTGCCTGTTATACTATCCCACTATCCGAAAAACCCAAGGCGCCAGGGCCCGTTGCCGGCTGAGGGTTTCATTCGGCCCGTAGTCAGCTTTCGCTGGACGACAGCCTTTTGGAGTGCGGTCATTGAACCCAGGTGAAGCGACAGATGGTTTTGTTCCTGCGGGAATTCAGGATCTGAGCTTGCCTTGGTCCCGTAGCGCTGGGCGGCAGGTGACAATTCTAGATGTAATGACGATATTGCTACGGTAGGTCAATGTTATCCAGCAGTCGCACGGTCCCGAGACGCGCCGTCGCAATAAGCCGCGCGTCCGATCGCAGGCGATCGACCGGTGTCAACGTTGCCGCTTCAACCAGCGCAAAATAGTCCACCCCAAAGCCTGCGCTCGCCAGATTCTCGCGAGCCGTCGCCAAAGCCTGTGCGGGAGGCGTCGCGGCGCCGATGGCCTGGGCGGTCTGCCGCAGCGTCGCGTACAACGTGGGGGCCGTCGCTCGCTCCGTCGCCGATAAAAACCGGTTCCGCGACGACATGGCCAGGCCGTCCGCTTCGCGGACCGTGCCCACGGCCCGGATCTCCAGCGGCAGATGCAGATCGGCGACCATCTGCTTGATCACCTGTAACTGCTGCCAGTCCTTCTCGCCGAAGTAAGCGCGGTCCGGGCGAACCTGCCCGAACAGCTTGGCGCAGACCGTTGCCACTCCGCGGAAATGTCCCGGGCGGGCGTCGCCTTCCCAGCGTTCCGCCGGGCCGCCGACGAGTACCGTTGTTGCCTGCCCTGGCGGATACATCGTTGTCACCTCGGGCAGCCAGACCAAGGCGCAGGCTTCTGCCTCCAGCACCGCTAGATCGGCAGCCTCGTCGCGGGGATAGCGAGACAGGTCATCGTTCGAGCCGAACTGCAACGGGTTGACGAAAATCGACGCCACCGTCGCGGCACCGGATCCCACGCCGGCGCGGACCAGCGCCCGGTGCCCGTCGTGCAGCGCCCCCATCGTCGGCACAAACGCCAACTGGTCGGCATGGCGGCGCAAGCGCGCGCAGGCAGTACGCAAGTCAGCCAGAGTACGGGCGATCAACATACGGCGGAATTTGGTTCTGGCCGCGGTTTCTGGCAACACCCGGGAGGGCAGGCGGAGTCGGATAGCGTGGCCGGAGAAGACCTTTGTTGACCTGTGGCGGAGGCCTATTGATGCGTGCTGGCGCATAGCCAGATATTCAAATGTGGGGTCAACCGCTATGGGGATTGCGTGATGCGCATGTTAGCCGCTGTGATCACCGCCGCCGTGTTGGCGGTGCCTCCGGCGTGGGCCGGTGGACATGGCAGCGGTGGACATGGCAGCGGAGGCCATGGCGCCGGCAGCGCTGCCGGCGCCACTGCAGGCCATAGCGCACAGGGCAATCATGGCACCGCTGGCGGGGCGGGTCCGGTCGGCTTCGCTGACGGCCACAGCCCGCCCGCGGGCACGCCTACCTGCCAGCCGGGTGTGTGTCCGGGCATGACGCAATGACCTCGTCGCTCTCGGCGTCCGAAGAAAACTAACGTACGCGGTAGAACACCACGCGCTGCGTTTCCTCGGCCTGTAGTTTGCTGCGCACGCGCATCAGGTCCTTCCAGCCGATATATCCGACCAGGCGGGAGTCGCCGCGGGAGATGACCGCGATCTGGGCGACATTCTTCAGCATCATCCGATCGACGATCGCTTCCAGATATTCATCCGGATAGGCAACCACAGCCGGCTGCCCCGCAAGCAGATCCTTCAAGGGGGTCTGCCGGTGCTTACCCGCTCGGCGCCAACCAAATACGGCAGGCGGATTGACGATCCCGATGACACGGCCGTCGTCGTCGAGCACCGGAAAGCTCGGATGGTGGGTCGTCGGGCTGGTCAGGAAGGCCGCAATCTGGTGCAGCGTCATGGTCTGCAGCACGGTCTGCACATCTGTCACCATCACCTCGTTTACACGGGTCAGGCTGAGCGGATCGACTCGGTATTCGCGCGTGAGGTGGTGGCCGCGGCGGGCGACTTTCTCGGTCAGGATGGAGCGGCGCATCAGCAGCACCGTCACCAGATGAGCGGTGACGCAGGCGGCCACCAGGGGCAGCAGAACATGGGTGTTGCCAGTCAGTCCCACGGCGAAGAACGTCGCGGTCAGTGGCGAGCGCATGGTGCCGCCCATCGTCGCGCACATCGCCAGCAGAGGCCAGAAGCCAGGGCTCGCCGGCCTGGAGCACGGATGCCAACGCAGCGCCCAGGCAGCCGCCCATGATCAGCAGCGGGGCCAGCACGCCGCCTGAGGTACCCGAACCGAGGGCGACCCCAGATGACCGCCTTGACGCCAGCAATACCAGTGCCGACGCCGGCAGCATGCCGCCTTGCAGCATCAGCGCGATATTGTCGTAGCCCACACCCAGTGCGCGCGGATCGATCAGGCCGCCTATGCCCACGGCCACGCCGCCCAGCATCGGCCACCACATCCAATGGATCGGCAGCTTCGTAAAGGCGTCTTCGCAAAGTATAGACCAATCTCGTGGGCAGGCCGGACAGCAGCCCGGCCAGTAGGCCGAGTAATATCCAGGCCAACAGCGCCGCGAACGAAATCGCTGAGCCGCCGGCAAAAGGGGAAAAGCAGCGAGGGCAAATGCAGCGCGGTGCGCTCGACCTCGCCCCTCGGCACCGAACGGCCCGCCGCTGCCGATGGCGATCGCCGAAGAGAGCGGTTTCAGGACCGCTACTTTCCAGTCCAGGCGGCTGCGTCCAAGCAGGATCGCCTCAATCGCCTCGGGGATGCCATGGCCGCGAATCCTGTCGCTGCCATAGCGCGCCATCAGCCCGACAATCAGTGCGCCGATGACCGGAACGATGACGGCCAGGAGGCCAAGCGGGGAATCACCGAGCCTGAGATCGGCCAGGGTGATGCGGCCAAAGTAGGCGATATTCGTGCACAACCGGATCAAGTCCAACAGCGCAACGCCCGCGACAACCCCTGCGGTGCCGACGGCTATCGCGATCGCCGAGATCAACAGGACGCGCGGATTGGTGGTGAAATTGCCGAGGTGGCGGACGCGCTCCGCCAGCCTGTGGGCGGAGACGGAGGCGGTGCCAGCCAACGGCAGGTCGATGTCTTTCACGGCGGCTCTGGTGGTTCGGGAATAGACGTGAGGGGCGGTGCGGGATATGTCGCATTCCGATGTATTGGTTGCAAGCCGAGGCGGCTTCGATGAACAGTTGTAATTGCGCGACCGGCGATGCGGATGGCTTGCCGCGCCGGTTGGCGGATCAGGAGGATTACCGGCTGCTCTCGGACTTCCGTTACCTGATCAGGCGTTTTCTGGAATTTAGCCAGATCGCGGCGGCCGAGATGGGGCTGACGTCCAGGCAGCATCAGGCACTGCTGGCGATCAAGGGATTTCCGGGTGATGGCATTCCGACCGTAGGGGAGCTGGCCGAACGGCTGCGTATCCAGCACCACAGCGCGGTCGAACTGGTGGACCGGCTGGTTGAGGCTGGGCTGGTCGAACGCGGTCACGACCCGCATGACCGCCGCCGCGTCTTGCCCAGGTTGACCAGAACGGCCGAGGATTACCTGTCCCGGTTATCGGCCATTCACCTTGAGGAACTGAGGCGCCTGCGGCCGGCACTGCAGCAGATCCTCGATCGTGCGGGAGACGATCGCCAATAATCGGTGTGAATGGCGGCGCGCTTACGGAGACTTCCGCTTGCTGGCAAGCTGTGCCCGCAGTCCGTAGGAGGCAGGTGCAAATGAAACTCCGCAATCTGGTTGCCGTGATCACGGGTGGCTCGCGCGGCATCGGCCGGGCGACCGCGCTGCTTTTTGCGCGGGAGGGTGCCGATATCGCCTTCTGCCATCTGGACGACGAC
>DASYBP010000480.1:0-3962 GCA_036500715.1 Rhodopila sp. | reverse complement strand
CCGGCCCCAATGATTCGGGCATGTCGAGGGTCCACATCATGAATGCGGTCGATGACAGCCTGCGCCGTCTCGGGACCGATTACATCGATCTCTACTACGTCCATCACGTCGATATTCAGACGCCTCTTGAGGAGATGCTGAGGGCCTTCGATGACCTGGTACGCCAGGGCAAGATCCGCTATCCCGCCTGCAGCAATTACGAAGCGTGGCGGCTGATGGAAGCCCTTTGGATCAGCAACAGTAAAGGATACGCCAGGTTCGCCGCCTATCAGCCGCAATACAGCCTGGTGGTTCGCGATATCGAGGAGGAACTGGTGCCCGCCTGCGCCCTGAAAGGCCTCGGGATGGTAATCTGGTCACCGCTCGCCGGCGGATATCTGTCGGGCAAATACCAACCCGGCGAGCAGCGCGTGGCTGGGTCACGCTCGGCCGAGAACTGGGCCTTCCCGACACAGTTTTTCCATCCCGCTCACGAAGCGATCCTGGCCGAACTGCTTGCGGTCGCGCGCGACCTTGGGCGCAGCGCCGCGCGGGTCGCGGTGCGCTGGGTGCTTGCGCAGCCAATGGTCGCCAGCGCGATCGTGGGTGCCAGGACCGCGACGCAACTCAGTGACACATTGGCAGCGACCGGTTGGGCACTTCCCGAAGATGCGCGTCAACGCCTTGACGAGGTTTCCGCCCTGCCACGTCGCTATCCTCGCGCGATGGAAGAAGCGATGGCGGAACGGCGAAATCGGGCCGTGCGGATGCCCTAGGTCCGGACCCGGACGACTTTCAGAAGAATTTCAGGGGATTTCTAGGACACGAACCGACTGGTTTCCTTGGGGGGCGCCTGGCGTCGAAGCTATCGCGGCACTTTCTTCGTGCCGCTGCCGACCAATCCCTACGTTGGATTTTGGCCGGCCGGAATGGACCGACCGCCCATCGGTGGCTTTCACCATCCTTCCAATCGACTTCGGCTACTTCACCCTCTATCGGGTGCCGCTTCTGGCGGGCTGCGACTGCTCCCGCCACTTCGGTGAAGACCAGATGCTCGGTCCCGGCCGGTGGCGGCTGGCTCTACGCTGTGAGTAGCTGCCCCTACTCAGCAGCCGCCACAAGCGGTGGCGCCTCGATGTAGCTTTGTGCCAGCCGTCGCCCGGTCTCGCGCAGCAGCGTCTTATCGAGTTCGGCCGTGTCAGCCGGTGGCATGCGCACGACTGTGTCGTTGCAATAGGTCGGTACGACGACGCGTGGATCACGGAACAGGCCGACGGGCTCGCTGCCATCCCGCGCCGCCTGGATGCCGCGGCGGATCTGGTTGCGAAACATCGTGACGCCACGATCGGTGCTGCCGAGATGCTCCAAGCCATGGACAGCAATCGACCGCTGCGACACCTGGGCCTCGAAATCTCCAGGCTGGCGCTGGCCTTGCTCATAGGTATCCGCGCCAAGCTGGCCGGGCAGCATGATGCCGCGGTCGGCCCACCAATCGGGGGTGACGACACCATCGGTCTCGCTGACATGGCGAAACTCGATCAGCATGGTGTTCGTGTCGTCGAGCGGCACGATCCAGCGACTCATCATCGGGCCGCTGAACGCATGTGGCTGCTGGCCATTTTCCCAGATCGGCGCGACCTGCTGCAAATTGGGCAGCACATTCTCGACCATGCGCGCCCAGATATTGTCGCCGACGCGCCTGGTGGCGATGTAAATCATCCCGACCGGGGTCTCGGCAAACTCCAGCTCCGGCAAGACGCCGAATTCGTCGGTAAATACCGCGCCGCTGACGATGGTGTGGAGGAACGCCGTGTGGACCGGATCCATGGAGTTTTCAAGGATCTGCAGCCAGTTGCACGGATAAAAGTATTTCTGCCCCGGTATCATCCGATACCCCGGCCGTTGGAAGCTGTCATAAGCGGGGAATGCCGGAACCTGATCCGGCGGTCCCATGTACGCGAAAACCATGCCGTGGGCTTCGTGCACCGGATAGGCGCCGTGGCACAGGCGGTCCTTCAGCGTGTTGGTGGCCGGCTCGCCCGGCGTCTCCAGGATCGTGCCGTCAACGTCGAACAGCCAGCCGTGATAGCAGCAGCGGATCCCCTTCGCGCCGACCAGGCCAAACTCGAGCGAGGCGCCGCGGTGCGGGCAGTGGCGTTCCAGCAGGCCGATCGCGCCGCTGCCGTCGCGAAAAACCACCAGTTCCTCGCCGAGAATTTTGAGTGGCAGCGGCAAGTCTTTTAGATCGTCTTGGTAACAGATAGGCTGCCAGAAGCGACGCAGGTACTCGCCGCAAGGCGTGTCCGGGCCGAC
The DNA here is from genome assembly GCA_036500715.1 of Rhodopila sp. Lineage (GTDB taxonomy): Bacteria > Pseudomonadota > Alphaproteobacteria > Acetobacterales > Acetobacteraceae > Rhodopila. Next base: position 1,670 of record DASYBP010000480.1, on the reverse strand, counting down.
ACGGGTGAGTTCGGCATTTTCCGGCGGAACGTGCCGATGATGGTAACCGCTGTATCGCGCCCTCAAGAACGGAGCCCCGGTTGCCATAGCAAGCCTCCTCCTTCTGTCATTGGATTGCCGGTTAGCGTTTACGTTGCTTGCCGGATAGTGATCCCGGCGAGCGGCGGGCGGCAAGCTTGCAAACGGCGTAAGTCGTCACACAAACGCGAACCAGTCGCCGGATGCCCACGCCCTGCCCGGCAATGGGCGAATTGGCTTTCCAGCGGCGGGCGGGATAAGGATGGCTGGGCTGCACAGATGACAGGGCGCTCGGGAGAAACCGGATGAAGGACCTGGCCGGAAAGACTGCATTTGTTACGGGCGCCGCGTCGGGCATCGGACTTGGCATTGCCACCGCCCTGGCTCAGGCCGGTGTGAAGGTCATGCTCTGCGACATCGAGGAAGCGGCGCTCGCGATGGCGGTCGCGGGACTGAAGTCGACCAACGCGGACGTTGATGGCGTGCGGGCGGACGTCTCGCTGAAGGCCGACCTCAAAGCGGCAGCCGACGCCACGGTCGCCCGCTATGGCAAGGTGCACATCCTGGTCAACAACGCTGGCGTGGGCGGCGGGTCTTGGACCGAGCAGGGGTGGGACTGGACGCTGGGGGTCAACCTGATGGCGCCGATCTGGGGGATCGAGATTTTCCGACCGTTGATCGAACAGCACGGCGAGGGCGGACAGATTGTATCCACCGCCTCGATCGCCGGGCTTCACTCGTCCGCTATTCAGTTGCCGTATTGCGTGAGCAAGTACGGCGTTGTCGCGCTGTCGGAGGGTTTGCGCGGCGTCCTGGGGCAGCGCGGGATCGGCGTGTCGGTGCTGTGCCCCGGGTTCGTCCGTACCCACATCATGGATTCGCGGCGCAACGTGCCTGAGCGGTTTGATCCCGCGGCGATAGCCCCGGCGACGCCGCCGCCGGCCGAGATCATCGAGATCATCCAGATGTTCCGCGACCGTATCGCCGCCGGCATCGACCCGTTGTATGTCGGCGAACTGGTTCGTGAAGGTATCGAAGGCGATTGGCCGTATATCTTCACCGACGCCGAGTTTGAGCCCCAGATCGAGGCACGGTTTGCCGCAATCAAGGAGGGCTTCGACCGGGTTCGCGGTCGTACGCCGCGACGCTGAACCGGCCTCAACCGGCGCCGCAAGGTCCGGACGACGGCCATCAGGGTCGCGGCAACCAATCTTGTGTCGTCACCGCCCAGGCTTCACATTGTTGGCCAGGGATTTGAGGGGTTGGCCGGATGGACTTCGACCTGTTTGTCATTGGCGGTGGTTCGGCCGGGGTCCGCTGCGCGCGCATTTCCGCCGGTTATGGCGCACGCGTTGGCATCGCCGAGGAGCGTTTCTGGGGCGGCACCTGCGTCAATGTCGGCTGCGTGCCGAAGAAACTGCTGGTTCAGGCCGGTGAGTACGGCGGGTGGGCCGATGACGCGGCCGGATTCGGCTGGACGATCAAGAAAGCTCCGCACGACTGGGGCAAACTGATCGCAGCCAAAGATCGCGAGATCACGCGGCTGGAGGGCATCTATCGCAAACTGCTGACCGGTGCCGGGGCAAAGGTATTTGACGGGCGGGCGGTGCTGGCCGACCCCCACGCGGTGGAAGTTGGGGGAAAGCGCATGA
>DASYBP010000479.1:0-2201 GCA_036500715.1 Rhodopila sp. | reverse complement strand
GGCGCAATCATGCGTCCGGCCATGCCAACGGGAAAGAGGCGGATCCGGCGCGGTTTCGCGGCAAGGCCGTGGCGTCGACAATGTGGCGGTATCGGGTAAAAAAAGGCGGCACGACCGGGGGAAGGGCCGTACCGCCTAAGGTGGTCGCGCGCGATGTATCGCGCGACTTCGGGGAGGAAACAGGACGCCGCCTGAGCGACGCCTCACACATTTGTAAGGGCAGAATGTTGATGAAAAGTTAACGAAATCGGCAATGCACCAATTTTTGTGCGTCCTCGAAAGCTATTTTTCAATCGGAGGTAGCAAACCGTGACCGCCCCACCCCTAGTCGGACTCAAGATTCTCGAGATCGGCCATTACATCGCCGCGCCGTTCTGTACGCGTATCCTCGCCGACCTGGGTGCTGAGGTGATCAAGCTGGAGCCGCCGGGCGGCGATCCGTTTCGTGGCTGGGGTGCGGCGAAGGACGGACATTCCGTGTGGTTCAGTATTCATGGCCGTAACAAGTTCTCGGTCGAACTGGATCTGAAGAAAGATCGCGATATTGTACTGAAGCTGGCCGCGCGGGCGGATGTGCTGGTGGAGAACCTGCGCGCTGGGCAGTTGGAGCGGCTGAAGATCGGTCCGGCTGAATTGCAGGCGGTCAACCCGCGGCTGGTGATCGCGCGGATTTCCGGTTACGGCCAGGACGGCCCGTACCGGGACAAGCCGGCGTTTGGGGCTATCGGCGAGGCGATTGGCGGGTTGCGGCATCTAACCGGCCACCCAGGCGGCGCCACCGAACTGCCGCCGCCGCGCTGCGGGATTTCGATCAGCGACGACCTCGCCGGGCTGTATGCGGCGATCGGGCTGCTGTCGGCGGTGTGGCAACGCGACGCTACTGGAACAGGAAGCGGTCGAGTGATCGACGTCAACCTGGTGGACAGTGTGTTCAGCCTGATGGAGGGGATGCTGCCGGAATATGCAATGGACGGGCGGGTGCGGCAGCCGGCCGGTGCGGCGCTGCCCACCGCGTCGCCGAGCAATACGTATCCCTGTGCCGATGGACGGTGGCTGTGCATCGCGGGGAACTCGGACCTTATTTTCTCGCGGTTGATGATGGCGATTGGGCGGCCAGAGATGGCGGCAGATCCTGCCTTTGCCACGAACGGGCTGCGGTGTGCGAACCGCGAAGCGTTGGATGCGTCGATCGCGGCCTGGACGCGGACGCAAACGGCGAAAGCGGCGGAGGCGACCCTGGAGGCGGCAGATGTGCCATGCTCGCGGCTGTTCGACATCGCGGATTGTGCGTCGGACCCGCATTTCCGAACGCGCCAGGCGGTGCAGTCGGTGGACGATCCGCTGATTGGCCGGACGCTGCATCCCGGGCCGACGATCCGGCTGGACGGTGAGCGGCCTGAGGACGTGGTGCGCTGGACCGGACCCGCTTTGGGCGCGCACACCGATCATGTGCTGCATACCCTGTTGGGGCTGCCTCGGAATCGGGGCTGATCGGAGCGGTGCCGGCGCGATCAGCGTCTCGGAATGGCGATCAGATTGTGCGTCACATAGATCTCGCAACGCTTGACGTCGTATCGATCGAGCCAGCGAACCGTTCCGTTCAGACACAGCCGGCCGATCCGATAGCCGTGCAGTGCCTCGAAAAATCGGTGCATGGTCGCGCCCGTGGCGATGTTCGCCGGGATGAATTCGAACTGGATCAGCTTGATCCTGTGTTCCCGTAAGGCTGTTTTCGCGCCGATCAGGACTGCAAGATCGTGGCCCTCGGTGTCGATTTTCAGCAGATCGATGTGATCAAGTTTTGCCTCGGCCCTGAATTGGTCGATTGTGGTGCAATCGACCGCGTGTGCGACGATGTCGGGGGAAAACAGGGTGACCGCGGATGCGCTGAGGCTGGCTTGCGTCGAACCATCCTCGGCGCGGAAGTCGAACAATTTGACCTGACCGGTGGTGTCCGCGACCGCCTGGTTGATGGCGGTTATCAGCGGTGAGGCCGCGATGGCGGATTGCAGGACGGCGAAGGTCACGGGATGCGGCTCGAAGGCAAAAATTCGCGCGGTCGGTGCCAGCCTATAAATGACATTCGTATAGGCACCATGATTTGCGCCGATATCGAGAACCACGCCCTGAAATCGCTTGTTGTTTCTGCGAAGAAAATTCTCCTCGGCCTGGGTCAGGCCGAACTTGCCTTTGAACGTTAT
>DASYBP010000478.1:0-19978 GCA_036500715.1 Rhodopila sp. | reverse complement strand
GGCCTGTTCTCCCTGATTACTCTTTGGGCCAACGACCTCTATACCAAGCATACGCCCACCGTACGGACCGCAAGCTGGTACCAGAAATCACTGCCGACTTTTAGTGACGCTCTCGCCGAAATTCGGAGACGACTGTGGACCCAGAACAATTTGTGGATGTCGCGGCGGGAGTTCGACCCTGCAAAAATCACCCCCGCCACATTCAACACTTTGATCGATTTGGCTTGCTACGCCGCGTGAAAGGGCCAAAGTCCAGCTAAGCGGCTTTGCGTTGACGCTGGAGACGAGCGACTTCCGTAACGACACCAGCCCAGTGCTCGATCAGATCTGTGTCGAGGCTGGCCGCCATCCGACTGTGCATCGCCCGGGCAAACCTCATCGCGTGCCTGGGCGAGGTGGCAAGCAAGACGTGCGCCGCCTCGGTCGCGTGGTGCGAGCCGATCCCTTCGGCTTTCTGTTCGAGAGAGCGCAGCGCACGTTCGACTGCAATCAGGGAAATGTAGGCCATGTGTCGCGTTCCTCCTCATCTGATTCGCAACCGTCGCATAGGCGGGATGGCGGATCTGTGGCCTGAGTCACACAGACCAAAAGAAGTCCGACCCATTTCGCGGCCGTGAGTTTCGCGACCGGCCGCGCCTGCATATGGTGCTTCAGATCGCCTCTCCTCCTGTCCCGCCAGCCGCAGAGCCTCCTCCGAATCAGGTCCGGCTGTGCTCGATGGGTCAACATCACCGTGACTAGGTTGCGGCCGAACGGAATGTCATTGTTGGTCGACTGTTGAGCCAGGGTCGGAGGCGTGGATTTCGCTTTCGGGCTGGAAATGGAGGGCCTTCAGCGTGCGCGGCTTGCAACTTCGGGATCACCCGGACAATCGGAAATGCGGGGGACGCAGCGTCGGTGCAACCCCATCTGTCGCGCGATTCGTGCTGTGTGCTGCGCTTGCGGTCGTGCCGCCCGCGGTTCTGGCGGGTTGCACGACGCCGGCACCTAGGCCGCAACTCACTGCCGCGGACGCCGCCGAAGTCGACCGGATCAGCGCCTACCTGAACAGCATCCCGCGGTTGGAAGCGCATTTCATCCAGTTCGGCTCCTTCGGTCCGGACGCCGGCGTGATCTGGCTGGACCGGCCGGAAGGCCATTTACGCATCGACTATACCGATGCCGAGGGACGTATCATGGTCATTGCCAACGGTCAGGTGCAGATCCTGGACCGCAGCACAGGCGCGACCACGACCTTGCCGGTGTCGCGCACGCCGCTCGGCATGCTGTTGACACCCAGCATAAGCCTGTCCGGTGCCATCACGGTCGCAAATGTGGTCAGACTGCCGGGAATGATCCAGATCACGCTGGAGAAGACCGACCGGCCGTCGCAGGGCAGCTTAACGCTCACGCTTGCTGACCAACCGCTCCGGCTGACCGCAGTCACGATCGTCGACGCCCATGACCGGACGTTGACGATGCGACTGTCGGGCATCAACACGGCGCCTGTCTTGAGGCCCGACCTGTTCCAACCTCCCCAAAGCTGAGACCCGGGCGGTATCCGCTCCTGATCTTCGGCCGCGGGCCGTTGTGTGGTTGGTTGGCGGCAAGAACGTATCTAAATGATAGATTTATGACCGTCCCAGCCATTCCCTCGGGTACGAGAGTCCGAGTCGTCGGCGACGTGCACGGCGATGCCACCGGCTTCGCCTACGCGATCGCCACCGAGCGGTTCATCGTACAGTTGGGTGATCTCGGCGATCACGGCCCGGACAGCGCCGCGACGCTGCGGATGATGTTCGATCTGGTCGACGGCGGGCGCGGGCTCTTCATCCTGGGCAACCATGACCTGAAGCTAGCCCGCGTGCTCTCCGGCGATCATGTCCGGATGGAGCCGCTGGTGCAGGCCACGATACGGCAAATGGACGAAGCTCTGCGGGTGCGCACACTGCGTCTGGTGTCCGAGGCCCCGGCGTGGCTGCGTCATGGGTCGGCGCTGTTTGTGCATGGCGGGTTTCATACCGCGATGTTGGAGCAGCCCTCGCCGGACCATGGGCTGCAACGGCCGCGGGGTCCGCTCGCACGAGCCCTCTACGGCGAGCCGACAGGCCGGATGCAGCCTGACGGTTATCCGGAACGCAGCCTGCGCTGGGTCGATCGGATCCCGGAGGGCCTGACCGTGTACTGCGGGCACGATCGCCGTAGCAACGATGGGCGCCCGTATGTCCGCCACGGCACACAAGGCGGCAAGGCGGTGTTCCTGGACACCGGGGCAGGGAAGGGCGGTCATTTGTCGTGGATTGATTTACCGTAGAACGGTGAATATCGGCGCAGATGCGACGCGGCCGGCGCGGTCGATCCCGCCGTGTCTACTCCAGCCCCGCGCGACAGAAGGCTTCCAGGTAGTGCCCCCGCTCAGCGTCCGGCTTGATCGGCGTGTGTTCGGCAATCCAGGCAAGCGAGCTATTGGGTTGAACGCGGGGAAGTTCGCGGAGTGCGGACGCGGCGACCGCAGCCTGACCCGTCATGCCGGCCGAGGCGGTGAGCACGCGGTGGGCGCCGACGAAATCGGGGCGCTGGCGGACACCCGGGCGGGCCGGCGCATCGCCTCGTTGTAGTCTTGTCCGACAAACCGGGCGTAGGCGGCGATGCCGCAATAGATCGCCGCCAGCGGATCGCGCGGACTCAACCGCAGCGCACTGCTTGTGGCCGAGGCGCCTTCCTCCATCGCCCGCAATAGGACAGGGCCAAGCCGTGATATCCCTGGGCGAGAGAGAAATTCGGGTTGAGGCGCAGCGCCCACTGGAACTCGGCCAGGGAGTCGTCGAAGCGGCGTGCGGACAAAGACGTGCACCCCAACGCGAGGTGCGCCCATGGGGCCTCGCCGTCAGCGCAGATCGCCGCGAGCGCGGCGCGCTCGGCGACCGGCGTCACGGCTGACGTGTCCGCCCAACCCGTGAGGGCACTGAACATATAGCTGGCGGCGAACACGCCGCCGTAGTTCAGGCAATTAGAACCAGGCCGCGCCGCCGAGTTGCTGCGGGTCTGTAAGCCGGACGGCCGGATCGGTCTGGCAAACCGGACGCCGAACGGCTTTATCGGGCAAGTGTTCATGACGCCAGCTTTTGCCTGCATCGTGTTTCTTGCTCGCGACGTGATGGGATCGACAGCGACTTGAGCCGGTTTGATGAATGGGTATTTTACGTCCTGTCGCCCTGGCATCCCACTTGGCGGTTTCGTTTTGTTGGTGGCTGATAAGAACGTCTGGATAGAGCTAAATTTGAATTAAGCTGTAGCAGGTACCTCCGGCAACGGTTCCGCAGGTTACTTGCGCATCTCCAACTAACCCAATAAGTCCGAGCAAGCAGGCACCAAGCCATAAGCGTTTTATACCAAGACTTCCTTCGCACCGCCACTTCATTAGCGTTGTTGTTGGTTTGTTTTCCTTGTTGTTTGGAGTTCGAACGTAGATGGGAGACTGGATTGTGACGGTCCGGTTCCAGCACCTTCCAAAAGCGACTTCTCTCCAGATGTGACGTTTCTCATCCCATCTGCATGGGATTGCACAACATCAGTTTCCGCATCCTGACGCTTCAGATCACGATCAATGAACTCATTTTCGCGGGCAAGCCGTGATTTTTCCTTGGCAATTTCCAGATCACGCATCCGATCAGTGTAATCTTGATCGTGCGATTCCGAAAGAACACGCAGTCTTTCGTGCTCGATTTGCGCGTCTCGCAGTTGATCCACGTAGTGCTGGTCGCGCATCTTATCCGCCATCGCAGCAGCACGGGCTTCCTTTTCTGCTGCTTCTTTTTTTTGTTGGGCAGCATAGGCAACCGCCCGTTGTTGAGCCGCACCTCTTGCCGCCCTGTCTTCGGCTTCTCGACGCCATGCGTCTTGCTGCGCGCGCTGCTGCTGCTGTACGGCGTCAACCGCGCCAATCTGTTCTGCCAGCGATTGTGCTGCTACCGGGCTGCACAGCAGTAACAGAGCAGCCACACAGGAGAATGTCTTGCTCATCAGTACCACCTGTTTTAATTCGTGGCTGTCTTGGTCGGGCATGTATCGTTCGGCTGAATGCGGGTTTCGCCGGGACCGGTCGAAATGACAATCGCCTTGCCCGGCTTGTAGTCGCACATTCGGCCGACTTGCGCGGAATTCAGCGTCCTACCGCCTTCGGTGTAGGTCAGCGACACGCCGTCAACGAGTGCTGAGTCAGGCACCAGTGATCCAGCAGCAACGCCCGCGCCACCACCAGCAAGGCCACCAAGACCCATACCGCCGAATTTGCTGCCGATTGCTGCACCCGCCAGGACGCCGAGAACGCCACCGACGATTTGCGCGGACGCCTTGTTTTGGGCATTGCTCACTTCGACCTTGGCAGGAAGAACCGCCAGAATATCGATGACCCTAGCTTCTTGCTGCTGATTGACCTGACCTGCTCGATAGACGTTTGATTGGAGGTTGGCACCGGGTTGAGCGCAGCCAACCAGTACTGTAGCGAGTGCTCCTGCGAGAAGCACGTTACTTGATTGCAACACAAATGTATTCCCTAAAATACGGTTTCGTTGTCTTTCACCAATGTGACATTACTCCTAGTTCACGATATGGTCCCATGCAAAGAACTCATGCCTACGTTGCAACATAACGTGAACGTATACAATGGTATTAGGCAAATACTTGCGGCCACAGGCTGGGGCGCAATCGCCCGCCCTGTGGGGGACGCGCGCGCATCTCGCTGACCTGTTCGGCCCCGGCGCCGTCTCGATCGAGGCCGCGGCGCGCAGGTTCAACCTCCGCTATCGCTCGCCGGCGCACTTCCTGGAGGTCATGAGGACCTGCTATGCCCAATGATCAAGGCGTTCGTGGCACTTGATGAGGCCAGGCAAGAGGCGCTGGCGGACGACCTGCATGCTCTCATCTCGCGGATGAACCAAGCCGACGGCACGATGGTCGTGCCGGGCGCATATCTGGAGGTTGTCATTACGAAGCGATGAGGCGCGCTGCGGACCGGAGCGGGCAGCGATGCCGGTCACGCGGGCGGCCGATAACGGTTGGCGCGGGTTTGGTGGCAGTCAACCGGCGGCGGGCCGACTGTCTTGCTGCTTCGCGCTCAGTTCGCCGCCGGTTCCGTCTTCGGACCCTCGCCAAACGCCGGCATCACCTCCTCGGCGAACCGCTCGACCTGCTCCAGCCAGACCGACAACGGGGTGCCGAGGGGCAGCGTCACAGTGACGCGCGACAGGCCGGGGTAGGCGGCCTCGATCTTCTTCAGGCTTTCGATGATGTCGGCCGGTGTGCCAGTCAGGAAGCCGCCGGCGCGGACGGCATCTTCGATGCGGGGAAGCTTTGTGTTCACTGCCAGCTTCGGATCCCGCATGGCGGCGATCTGCTCGTCTGTCAGTGCCCGGACCAGACGCAGTTCGCCGAACATCTTTATATTTTCTTCGTAGTACTTGGCGGCCTCGCGCATGCCGTGCTCGATGCCGTCGGCGATGAAGAACTGGAACCCGATGGCGAGGCGTTCACCCAGTTCGATGTGCTTGCCCAGCCTGGCGTGGGCGGACTGGAAGTCGAGCATGACCTTGTGGACGATGCCGCCTTCGGCGGAACCGCCGCCGATGATGCCCTGGATGCCGTGTCTTGCCATGAACTCCAGGGCGCGGGCGGAGCCGCTTTGGATCGGCTGCCAGCATTCCACCGGTAGGCGCTCCGGCCGCGGCACCAGCGTCAGTTCCTTCAGAGTGTAGCCACGGTACGGCACTTCGGGGGGTAAGGTGTAGTGCTTGCCGTGGTGCGCGAATGATTCGTTGTTGAAGGCCTTGAAGATGATCTCGACCTGCTCCTCGAACAGTTCGCGGTTGGCTTCCTGGTTCAGCAGCGGGGCGCCGAAGGTTTCCACCTCGCGAGTGTGATAGCCGCGGCCGACGCCGAAGATGACGCGTCCGTTCGACAGGATGTCGGCCATCGCGTAATCCTCGGCCAGGCGCAGCGGGTGCCACATCGGGGGTGATGTTAAAGCCGCAGCCCAGCCTGATGTTTTTCGTGAGGTGGGTAAGGTGCAGTGCCATCATCAGCACATTGGGAATGCATTCAGTCCCCTCGGGCTGGAAGTGGTGTTCCGCCATCCAGAAGGCGCTATAACCGAGGCGGTCCAGTGTCTGCGCGGTTACTTCGGCCTTGTGCAGCGCGGTAACCAGCTTGTCGTTCGGATAGCGGCGGTCGTTGACCGGGGTGCCGGCGTAGCCGACATTCTCCAGATCGATGTGGCCGGCATAGGTGCTGTCGAACTGCCTGATCACGGATTTCCTCCTCTGGAGTTCCGCGGGGAGGCTAGACCCGCTGGGCGCGGCGGCCAAATGCCGCTTGGTCAACGCGGGGCGCTATCGCTGGAGGAATGAGTCCGCCGCCAGCATGCCGCGCTTCCTCGCCGAAAGACGATAGTGCCCGCTGACGTAGGCGCCGCGGTCCCCGAAGTCGATGACATGGGCCCGGTCAGGATGGTGGCGGAACCAGAACGGTGTCGTGGTGGTCGGATGATAGTGCGTCACGCAGGACAGCCGGCTGGTGTCGTCCGGCAATGTGCGAGGATGGCTGCGATGCACCAGGTCGGCGGCCCAGAAGAACACATCGCCCTTCTTCGCCAGAAAGCGATGGTACTCCATCCCGTTGGTGCGGCAGGCGGCCTCGAGATCGGCGTTGTATTGGTGCTCATCATCCACACCCGCATTCATGCGCTTCGTGCCGCCCTTGAACAGATAGTGCGGCAGGCGGTGACTTCGGTCGTAGAACGCAAGCTCCCCACTGCCTTCCCGGACATCCTCCAGGGCGATCCAGGTGGCGGCCAGTAGAAGAGGATCCTCTACGGCAACCACGGAGGTGTCCTGGTGGACGCGGTGACCGTTGCTCCTTTGAAACAGAAGCTGCTGGCACGCCACCGGCTTGGTGTCGAACACCAGCGAAAGGAAGCGGCAGATTCGCGGGTGGAAACAGACTTCGCGCGACGAGGCGAGGTTGACGTAGAGGTCAAACAGGCTCTCAAACCGGTCGGGCATGTTGCCGGAGGGCTTCGGGCGGGGCTGATTGTTACGATGGTCAGTGGTGAGGAATTTGCCGGGATATTTGTGATGGCCGCGGATATCGGCAACGAATCGGTCGATCAGGTCTGACTGGATCGCGCCTGGCCAGATCAACCAGCCATGATCGATGAACTGCGTCAGATCGTTGCGTTCCTCGTCATCGATCTGCTCGGCGCCATACAGACCGTCGACGCGCTGCATCGCATACGGCGTGTCGGTCCAAAGCGCCTTCATGTTCAGCCCGTTTGCTGGCTCCGCCCACATGATCGCCCCGCATGTTCCGCGGGCAGGGTGCTTAGAGTGGGGACATCCGATTTTCAAGCGAAACTGTAACGGGTGTGTCAATGTTTGCGAAGGCTCATGATAGATGCGGCAATTTCGTTTGCCTCCGCGGGCGCGCGCTATTTTGAGGCCAGCTGTGATCTCGGCCGATGGGGCCGAGACGGCCGTTGGCGCGGCCGTCAGGCCCGCGGTCGCGAGCGCAATCGATATAAATCGGGTAATCGATGTTTTGACATGGCTGCTACGCCGTTCCGGGGCCTGGGTTGCCGACCTGCCTCATGAGCCGCGGTCCAGGTTTGACCCGTATCACCAGGAGAAACGATCAAGGTGGGAGGGATGCGTCGCCTGGCACCCCGGGATGGCCCACTGATGGATCACCGAGGTGCGCAAACGCTGGCCGGCTCATGTCGATGGCGTGGTAGGCGGCCGGGTCAGGCGCTTCTGCGTGTTTTCTTCGGGGCCGCATCTTCGGCTGGCAGCAATGGCGCCAGGAACCGGCCGGTGTAGCTTCCGGGGTTTGCCACGATGTCCTCCGGCGTGCCTTCGGCGACGATACGGCCGCCGCCGTCGCCGCCTTCAGGGCCCAGATCGAGGATCCAGTCCGCGGTTTTGATGACCTCCAGGTTATGTTCGATGACGATCACCGTGTTGCCCTGATCGACCAATGTGTGCAGCACCTCCAGCAGCTTTCGCACGTCCTCAAAGTGCAGCCCAGTGGTGGGCTCGTCCAGTATATATAACGTGCGTCCGGTGGCTCGGCGCGCGAGTTCCTTGGACAGTTTGATCCGTTGCGCTTCGCCGCCGGACAGGGTTGTCGCCTGCTGCCCAAGCGCGATATAGCCCAGGCCGACTTGTTGCAGGATTTTCAGCCGGTCGTGGATGCGGGGTTGTGCGCTGAAATAGGGGACGGCTTCGTCGACAGTCATCGCCAGAACCTCGGCGATCGACTTGTCGCGGAATTTTATTTCCAACGTTTCTCTATTGTAGCGTTTCCCCTTGCAGGTATCGCAGGTGACGTAGACGTCGGGAAGAAAATGCATCTCGATCTTCAGCAGCCCGTCGCCCTGGCACGCCTCGCAGCGCCCGCCCTTGACATTGAAGCTGAAGCGCCCGGGCTTGTAGCCGCGGGCGCGTGATTCGGGAAGTTCGGCGAACCAGTCACGGATCGGCGCGAACAGGTCAGTGTAGGTCGCCGGGTTGGAGCGCGGGGTGCGGCCGATCGGTGACTGATCGATGTCGATGATCTTATCGAGCTGATCCAGTCCCTCGATCCGCTCGTGCGCGGTGGGCACGGTGCCGGCGCCCATCAGGCGGCGCGCGGCCGCCTTGTACAGCGTGTCGATCACCAACGTCGACTTGCCGCCGCCGGAGACCCCGGTGACGCAAGTAAACGTGCCCAGCGGGAAACTCGCTGAGATGTTCTTCAAATTGTTGCCGCGGGCGCCGACGACCTTCACGGCACGGTCCTTCTGCGCCGGCCGTCGCATCGGTGGCACCGGGATCATCCGCCGGCCTGACAGATAGTCGCCCGTCAGAGATCTGGGATTGGCGGCGACCTCCGGTGGGGTGCCTTCGGCTATGACGTGGCCACCGCTGACGCCGGCGGCGGGCCCCATGTCAATCAGGTGATCGGCGGCGCGGATCGCGTCCTCATCATGCTCGACGACCAGAACGGTATTGCCAAGGTCGCGCAGGCGACGGAGGGTACCGAGCAGGCGTTCGTTGTCGCGCTGGTGGAGGCCGATCGAGGGTTCGTCGAGGACGTACAAGACGCCGGTCAGTCCGGAGCCAATCTGGCTCGCCAGGCGGATGCGCTGGGATTCACCACCGGACAGCGTGGCGGAGCCGCGGGACAGGGTCAGGTAGTCCAGACCGACATCCACCAGAAAGCGCAGGCGATCGACGATTTCGCGCAGGATGCGGCCAGCGATCTCCTGGCGTTGTGGGGTGAGCCGGGGCAGTACCTCGGCGAACCAGCCCAGAGCACCGCGGATAGAAAAGTCCGAGGCTTCGGCAATGTTTTTCCCGGCGACGCGCACTGACAGGGCTTCCGGCTTCAGGCGTGCGCCATGGCACACCGCGCAGGGTTTTTCGGCCTGGTAGCGGGCCATTTCCTCGCGCACCCAGACGCTGTCGGTCTCCTGCCAACGGCGTTGCAGATTCTTCAGCACGCCTTCGAATGGTTTCGTCACTGTATAGCTGCGTACGCCGTCCTTGTAGTTGAACGCGATCGGCTCGTCTGATCCGAACAGAATCGCCTGTCGAACGTGATCGGGCAGTTCCCGCCAGGCGGTCTTCGTCGTCTGCTTGTAGTGACGAGCCAGACTCTGCAGGGTCTGGTCGTAGTAGGGTGACGGTGAACCCGTCCATGGGACGATGGCGCCGTCGGCCAGCCCCGCCCGGTCATCGGGCACGACAAGGTCGGGGTCGAAAAAGCTCTCGACGCCAAGCCCGTCGCACGCCGGGCAAGCGCCGTGCGGGGAGTTGAAGCTGAACAGGCGTGGCTCGATCTCCTCAATCGAGAAACCGCTGACCGGGCAGGCGAAACGCGATGAGAATACCGTCCGTTCGCCGCTCTCGGTGTTCTCCGCATAGACGACGCCGTCCGACATTCCCAGCGCGGTTTCGAAGCTGTCGGCGAGGCGCGCGGCAATGCCCCCGCGGACGACCAGGCGATCCACCACGGCCTCGATCTCGTGCTTGATCTTGCGGTTCAGCGCCGGGACTTCGGTGATTTCGTAAAGCTGGCCGTCGATCTTGACGCGGGTGAAGCCGCGCCGCTGCAGTTCGGCCAGTTCCTTGCGGTATTCGCCCTTGCGGTCGCGCACGACCGGTGCGAGCAGCAGAAGGCGTGTCCCTTCGGGCATCGCCATCACGCGGTCGACCATCTGCGACACGGTTTGCGCCTCGATCGGCAGGCCAGTGGCGGGCGAATACGGAACCCCGACGCGCGCCCAGAGCAGACGCATGTAATCGTGGATTTCGGTGACTGTGCCGACTGTCGAGCGCGGGTTCTTCGAGGTCGTTTTCTGCTCGATGGAGATTGCCGGCGAAAGTCCCTCGATGCTGTCGACATCGGGTTTGCCCATGAGTTCGAGGAACTGACGGGCGTAGGCGGATAGCGATTCGACATACCGGCGCTGGCCCTCGGCGTAAATGGTGTCGAATGCCAGCGAAGACTTGCCGGAGCCGGACAGGCCGGTGATCACCGTCAGCGTGTCGCGCGGAATCACGACGTCGATATTTTTGAGGTTGTGTTCCCGCGCACCACGCACATGGATGTTGCCCGCTTTGGGTTGGGCCATGGATTACTGTTGTCCCTTTTTGGGTATGTCTGTTCTGCGGATGTTCCTGATGTGCCACCGTCTCTGCCACAGTCCAGGCAGGGTTGGAAGAACTTTAGCCCACATTGCTCCTGAAGTGTGGCTCCTGAAGTGTGGCGCCTGACGGCGTGGGGCCCGCGGGCGTGTTTGGCTTCGCGAACCCGTACCGAGGCGAAGGGCGGTCTTACTTCACGGTCGCCACCCGCAGCGCATTCGTTGTGCCGGCGTAGCCGAACGGCACACCGGCAGTGACAACAATCTCGGTGCCGGGCTCGGCGAATCCCTCGGTCAGCGAGACTCGCGCCGCGCGGCTGACCGCCTCGGTCATCGAGTGCACATCCGGGGTGATGACTGCGTGCACACCCCAGACGACAGCCAGCAGCCGCGCGGTGGCCTGATTCGGCGTCAGTCCGATGACTGGTGCATCCGGTCGTTCGCGGGCGACGCGCAGAGCGGTGGCGCCCAAAGCGGTGAAGGCCACGATCGCCTTGGCCCCAATGGTATGGCAGACCTGGGCCGAGGCTGCGGCGATGGCGCCCGCGGCGTTCTTCTCGGGCGGCAAGCGAGAGGCATTGATCAACTGCCGCCAGCCGGCATCCAGCTCCACACGGGCTACGATGCGGTCCATGATGTTTACCGCCTCATAGGGATATTGCCCGGCCGCGGTCTCGCCGGACAGCATCACCGCATCCGCGCCGTCAAACACCGCGGTGGCGACGTCGGATGCCTCGGCACGGGTCGGGGCAGGGGCGCTGATCATGCTTTCCAGCATCTGTGTTGCCACGACGACCGGCTTGCCCAAGGTGCGGGCCACCCGGACGATTCGCTTCTGTGCCAGCGGGACTTCCTCGGGGGGAAGTTCGACGCCCAGATCGCCGCGGGCCACCATCACCGCGTCGGTCAGCGCCATGATGTCCTCCAGGTTATCCAGCGCCTGCGGCTTTTCCAACTTCGCCATCACCCAGGCACGGCCACCAATCAGGCGCTTGGCCTCGAGGATGTCCTCGGGACGCTGGACGAAGGACAGGCCGATGTAGCTGGCGCCGTGGGAAACCGCGAACTCCAGGTCGTCACGGTCCTTTTCCGTCAGGGCCGGGATGGGCAGTACGACGTCGGGGACGTTGACGCCCTTACGGTCGGACAGCGGGCCTCCGACCACACATTCGGTTTCCAGTGCATCGACTCGTTTGTGCATGACCCGTAGGCGCAGCTTACCGTCATCCAGCAGCAGGGAACAGCCGATGGTGGCTGCCTCGATGATCTCCGGATGCGGCAGGTTGACACGCTGCGCATTACCGGGCGTGGCATTGAGATCCAGGCGAAACGTCTGGCCGGTTTGCAGGTGGACACGGCCGCCGCCGAACCGGCCGACTCGCAGCTTCGGCCCCTGTACATCGGCCAGGATGCCGATCGGGCGATCAAATCTTTGCTCCAGATCCCGGATCATGGCGAAGCGGGCCGCGTGATCGTCATGGGTGCCGTGGGAGAAATTCAGCCGGAACACGTCGGCGCCGGCCTGGAACAAGCGGGCCAATATCTCCGGCGTGGAACTGGCTGGGCCCAGTGTGGCGATAATTTTGGTGCGACGGCGGCGGCGCATCTTGGGGCGAGAGGCCATGGGATGTTCCTTTGCAGGGATAGAAACCGGGATCGTCATGCGTCGTGTCTGCTGGCCGCGGCGCCAGTATCAACTGCGCCGAGCTTTGGGCGCGCGATCGAGGATGATGGCTGGGGTCGTGTATCACGCGTCGACCTCCAGCCGAATGCGATCAAACGCTAGTTTCCCGATGCGAAAGTCCGTCATAATGTGGGTCCGCCGCTTACGGACTTTCGAATCGATCAGGACACTAGCAAGCCATTGTTTTCTAGTGTGGTTAATGGTTCCGAAGTCTGCGTCACGCCGCAGGCGTGCTGTTCGCACGACGGCGATGATCCACAGTATGGCGGACTTCGGAACCACCACACTAGGCGATGAGAATCGCTCTGATATCGTTGACGTTGGTGAGGGTCGGACCGGTGATGATCAAGTCCCCGATGGGTTCGAAGAAGCCATGGCTGTCATGCGCCAACAGAGCGGTCCGTGCCTCCACGCCGCGCGCTCGGGCTCGGGACAGCGTGTCAGGGGCCAGCAGCGCGCCAGCGATTTCCTCCATGCCATCGACGCCGTCGGTATCACCGGCGCTGGCCCAGATGCCGGGCGCTCCATTGAGCGCAATAGCGAGACCCAGCAGAAAGGTGGTGTTGCGGCCGCCTTTTCCGCGCGCGGTCGCGGACATGGTCACGGTGGCCTCGCCGCCTGACAACAGCAGGGCAGGTGCGCGCAAGGGATGGCCGTGGCTGCGGACAGACTGCGCGATGCCGGCCATCACCGTGCCCATCGGAGCGGCCTCGCCTTCCAGGGCGTCGCCAAGGATCAAGGGGTGCAGACCCAGCGCCCGGGCTTGGGTGGCCATGGCGTTGAGCGCCATCATCGGCGTGGCGATCATGCGGAAGTCCACGTGGTGTAGGCTGCCGGGTTTCGGGGTCTCGTCGTCATCCTGTTGCAGCCGCGCGGCAACCGCCGGCGGGGGTATGATGCCGTAGCGCGCGATCACGCTACGGGCGTCAGCGAAGGTTGTGGCGTCGGGCACCGTGGGACCCGAGCCGATGACCGCGGGGTCGTCGCCCGGCACGTCGCTGATCGCCAGGGTAATGACCCGGGCGGGGCCTGCCGCCGCGGCGAGCCGGCCGCCTTTGATGGCGGACAGGTGCTTGCGGACCGCGTTCATCTCCGTGATGTTGGCGCCCGAAGCCAGCAGGGCGCGATTGACCGCCTGCTTGTCGCCCAGCGTCAGTCCGGCGACGGGGGCGGCCAGCAAGGCGGATGCGCCGCCGGACATCAGCGCAATAACAGTGTCGTCCTCGGTCAGGTCTTGGACGCGCTGCAGTAATCTCGTCGCGCCCCGCTCGCTGTTTTCGTCGGGGACGGGGTGGGAGGCTTCGATGACCTCAATGCGTCGAGTCGGTACAGCGTGGCCATAGCGGGTGACGACGGTGCCTTCGAGTTCGACGTCGGGCCACGCGTCTTCCAGCGCGGCGGCCATCACGGCCGCGGATTTGCCGCCCCCGACCACGATGCAGCGGCCGTGTGTCGGCTCAGGCGGCAAGTGGCGGGCCAGCACGGTCCTTGGGTTGGCGGCCGCGATAGCCGTGTCGAACAGGGCGCGCAGCGCGGCGCGCGCGGATCTATCGTTCCAGACCGGATCCTGGGGCATCCAAATTTCCTTCCCTAGTGTCCGATCGCCGGGAAGCGTGAGCAGCGAAGCAATCACGATTTCCGCGTCAATCGGCCACTTCAAACGCAATGCGACGTATCGCGCTTCTCTGGTGCGCGATACTAGACCGCGAGACTTTTCCCGAAGGGGAGTATGGCGAACCCGGTCAATGTGCGCCATCTTTGGCGGCAAAGCAGAAGGAGCTACCGATGTCCTCACAGCAACTCGACGCCGCGACCAAAACGGAACTTGAGGCCGCGGCGTTTCGCCGGCTGGTCGGCCACCTGCGCGAACGCACGGATGTGCAGAACATCGACCTGATGAACCTGGCCGGGTTCTGCCGGAACTGCCTGAGTCGCTGGTACCGCGAGGAAGCCGCCCAGCAGGGGATCACGATCAGCGACCCGGATGCTCGGGAGATCGTGTACGGCATGCCGTACAAGGAATGGCAGGCGAAGTATCAGGTCGAGGCCTCCCCCGATCAGAAGGCTGGGTTTGCGAAGGCCGATCCGGAGCCCAATCCGAAGCACTGAGCGGGGGAGTCGCACCTGCCAGTGAGCAGCGCCAGATAGCCCTCGGTCGCGGGGGCCAGCGGCACCCTTTTTCATTGACCTCGCGACCCCCCGAAGCTATCCCCGCCCGCCTGCCTGAGTGGGAGACCGAACACATGAGCGACGTGGCGGAAAGAACGATCGGGAGCCGCACCCGGCAGGCAAAGGTTGAGGACAATCCGGGGACAGGTGGCATCGCCGTCGACCGCCTGCGCAGCCTGATCGAGCGTATCGAGCGCCTTGAGGAGGAACGCAGGGCGTTGGGGAGCGATATCAAGGACATTTACGCCGAGGCCAAGAGCGCCGGTTTTGACGTCAAGGTCCTGCGGCAACTGATCAGCATCCGGCGCAAGGAACCCGCCGAAGTCGAGGAACAGGAAAGTCTTTTGGACATCTACCGGCGCGCATTGGGGATGTGACGCGGGGACTGGACCAACGCGATTCCGCGTGCGAGGCGGCCTCTGGGCGCAGCGACTCGGCGCCAGAGGACGCTTGGCATCCAAAGTGCCGCCAATCGAACGGTTCGTTGTTGCGCTGAAAGGGGTGGCATATCGACGGCCCGCCGTTCTAACCTGTCCGGCGTGGAAAGGGAGAAGAAAAATGCGTCCGGATCTGCAAGTTGGTGACGAAAAGCGGAGGCCGCAAACGGCATCCGCCACGGATCCGCACCTCTCCGAGGAGGTCGGTGCAGCCTCGTTTCCTGGCTGTTTTGGCTCCCTGGCCGTGGGCGACGTCACGCGGACCGCGAGTCGCGCGCCAGCGGAAACGGTCGAGAACGTCGAAATCGATGCGGCTTGCGTCTGCTCCGACGCTGAATTGGCGCTCGTGGCACTGGCCGCGATCAGACGGAGCGCGCTGATCGCGCCCGGCAAAGTCCGATCGACCGTCAGAAACGGATGGCTGACGCTTGAGGGTGAAGTTGAGGAAGCTGTTCAAAAGCGCGCCGCCGAAGTGGCCGTTCGGGCCCTGAATGGTATCCGCGGCATCACCAACAACATCGTTATCCAAAGCGAGGTGATGGCCCACCGGGTCGCCGAGAAGATCGATGAGATGTTCGTCCGAAGCGCGAGGCTCAGCGCCAGCCGCATTTCAGTGGCGGCACGCGACCACCAAATCGTGCTGTCGGGATTTGTGCGGTCTGGGGAGGAACGGTCGGAAGCGGAGACAGCTGCGTGGAGCGTCTCTGGCGTTGCCGAGGTGGTCAATCGGATACGGGCGATCGCGTAGCGGGCGTCCGCTCAGGCGGGCGCGGAGGGGTTCCAAAGGAGCGCGACGTCGGACCGACGAAAAAAGCGATCCATTCTCAGTGCGAGACGCCGCGTAGGCCCCGGCTTACAGTGAGATTCGCAAGGCTGCCGCCAGCTCGCCGATGATGCCACGGCGGAAGGCCAGCACGCAGACCATGAAGATCACGCCCTGGGTCACCGTCACCCAGGCGCCGAACTGGGCAAGGTAGTTCTCCATCGAGGTGACTACCACCGCGCCCATGGCCGGCCCGAATACCGTCCCTAGTCCACCCAGCAAAGTCGTCAGCACGACCTCGCCCGACGTGGAGTAGTGCACGTCGGTCAGCGTGGCGATCCCGAACACCAGGGCCTTGGTGCCACCAGCCACCCCCGCGATCATGCAGGACAGAACGAAGGCGATCAGCTTGTAGTCGTCGGTGCGATAGCCCAGCGACGTGGCCCGAGGCTCGTTTTCGCGAATGCCTTTCAGCACCTGGCCGAACGGCGAGTGGATGATGCGGTGAACCAGCAGAAAACCGCCGAGGAACACCAGCGCCACGACCCAGTACATCGTCATGTCGTTGTTCAGGTCGATCACACCGAACAGGTGGCCGCGCGGAACCTGCTGGATGCCGTCCTCGCCGCCGGTGAATGGCGCCTCCAGGCAGAAGAAGTAAACCATCTGCGCCAGGGCGAGCGTGATCATGGCGAAGTAGATGCCAGAGCGCCGGATGGCCAGGTAACCGAGTACCAGACCCAGCGCCGCCCCGGTGAGACCGCCAAAAATGATCGCGATGGAGGCATCGACGTGCCAGTTCTTCATCGTCCAGGCGGCGACGTAGCTCCCCATGCCGAAAAACGCCGCGTGGCCGAAGGACAGCAGCCCGACATAGCCGATCATCAGGTTGAAGGCGCAGGCAAACAGGGCGGCGGTCAGTACGCGCATCAGGAACACCGGGTACAGCACGAACGGGCTGGCCACGATCAGCACAAGCATCACCACGAAGGCGATCGACTGCGCCCGCGAGAATCCGAACATCTCAGGCGGCCTTTCCGAACAGGCCGCGCGGTCTGACCAGCAGCACGATCACCATCACCAGAAAGACCACCGTGGCCGAAGCCTGCGGATAGAAGACCTTGGTCAGTCCCTCGATTACGCCGAGGCCGAAGCCGGTAAGGATCGACCCCATGATCGAGCCCATGCCGCCGATTACGACGACGGCGAAGACGGTGTTGATAAAGTTGGTCCCCATGTTGGGGTTGACCGAATAGATCGGCGCCGCCAGCACGCCCGCGAAAGCCGCCAGCGCAATGCCGCCACCGTAGGTCAGTGTGATCAGTCGCGGTACATCAACGCCGAATGCCTGGACCAGCGGGGCGTTTTCCGTTGCGGCCCGCAACGTGGCACCCAGCGAGGTCTTCTCGATGATCGCCCAGGTCGAGATGCAGACAACCAGCGCGGCCACGACCACCCAGCCGCGATAGTTGGGCATGTACATGAACCCGAGGTTGGTCGCGCCCTGCAGGATGTTCGGAATGCGATACGGCATTCCGGAGCTGCCATAGGCATTACGGAACAGGCCCTCGATAACCAGCGACAGCCCGAAGGTGAGCAACAGGCCATACAGGTGATCCAGCTTGTAGAGCCGGCTTATGACGGTCTTTTCGAGGATGATGCCAAAAATTCCGACCAGCAGCGGCGACAGGATCAGTGCCGGGAAATAGCCGATGCCGAGATAGTTCAACAGCATCCAGGACACAAAGGCCCCCATCATGAACAGGGCGCCGTGGGCGAAGTTGATGATGTTGAGCATGCCGAAGATCACGGCCAGTCCCAGTGACAGCATGGCGTAGAAAGCGCCGTTGATCAGCCCAAGCAAAAGCTGTCCGAACAACAGCGGGCCGGGAATGCCGAAGATTGTTATCATTGTTTGTGCATCATTTCGTTCCCCACGCGCCCGCTGTCTGCCCGCGTCCTTGTTATGCCTTGACCAGCGGGCAGTGACCCTGGGCCAGGGGGCGGTATGCCTCGTCGCCTGGGGTTGTCACCTTCAGCTTGTAGTAATCCCACGGGCCTTTGCTTTCGTTCGGGGATTTCACCTCGAACAGATACGCCGTGACCATGTTGCGGCCGTCCTCGCGGATTTTGCTGGTGCCGAAACAATCGTCCTGGACCGGCATCGCCTTCATGCGGTTGATGGTGGCGACACCGTCCTTCTTTGCCTCGGCCGCGCCCATATCGGCCACCGTCTTCAGGTAATGCAGGGTCGCGGAATAGCAGCCGGCATGGATCATGTTGGGGTAATTCTTCGGCGTCTTCGGTAGCACCCTTTTGGTAAAGGCTCGCGTCCTGTCGTTCAGGTCCCAATAGAAGCTTTCCGTCAGGTTCAAGCCTCCGGCGGTGTCGAGGCCCAGGGCATGCACGTCAGTGATGAACATCAGCAGGGCGGCGATCTTCATCGAGCTGTTCACGCCGAACTCATGCGCCTGCTTGATCGAGTTCACCGTATCGGCGCCGGCGTTGCACAGGCCGAGGACCTTCGCGCCGCTCGACTGGGCCTGCACCAGGAATGACGAGAAATCGGAGGTGCCGGGGAACGGATAGGGCGCGGAGCCGAGGACCTTGCCGCCGGCGGCTTTCACAAGGATCGAGGTGTCATCTTGCAACTGCTTGCCGAAGGCATAGTCCGCGGTGAGAAAGAACCATGAGTCGCCGCCAGCCTTCACCATCGCGCCGCCGGTCGACTTCGACAGCATATAGGTGTCGTAGCACCAATGGATGAGGTTCGGCGAACATTGCGCCCCGGTCAGCGCCGAAGACGCCGCCCCGACATTGAGATAGACCTTGTTCTTCTCACGCGCGACCGACTGCACGGCCAGCGCGACCGAGGACGTCGGAACGTCCAGCAGCACATCGACGCCGTCCCGATCGAACCACTGGCGGGTGATGGAAACCGCAAGGTCTGGCTTGTTTTGGTGGTCGGCGGAAATGACCTCGACGTTCAGCCCCCTGGTGGCAGCGCCGAAATCCTCCAGCGCCTGCTTCGTACAGATCACCGAGGCGATGCCGCTGGTGTTGGTATAGGGGCCGGATTGGTCGTTTAGCACGCCGATCTTGATGGTCGGCGCCTGGGCGCGCACCGGGCGGATCGGTTGGATCGAGACGGCCGCGGCGGCCGTCGCGAGCGCGGAGCGACGTGTGAGTATCATCAATCAACCTCTATAGTTTGGCCAAAAGAGCAGCCGCCTCATGCAGCGGCCGTCTTTGTAAGGATATCCGGCATGTCCTCGCCGAACAGGCTGACAGGGCGAGCCCGGCACCAACATCCCGCTCAGACACCCAGATATTCGTGCAGCTTGTCCATGCTGGCTTCGAGGAGATGATTGGGAATCATGTCGACGATCTTGCCGTGCTCCATAACATAATGCCGGTCGGCGACAGTGGCGGCGAAACGGAAGTTCTGCTCGACCAGCAGAACGGTGAAGCCGCGGTTCTTAATCTCACGGACGGTGCGGCCGATCTGCTGCACGATCACCGGGGCGAGGCCCTCCGTCGGCTCATCCAACAGCAGCATCTTCGAACCGGTGCGCAGGATGCGGCCGATCGCCAGCATCTGCTGCTCCCCGCCCGACAGTTTCGTTCCGTGTGCGGTCCTGGCGCGCTCCCGCAGGTTGGGGAACAGGGTATAGATCTCGTCGACCGACAAGCCGCCCGGCGCGACAATCGGCGGCAGCATCAGATTCTCGGTCACCGACAAGGAGCCGAAAATGCCGCGCTCTTCGGGGCAGATGGCAATCCCGGACTTGGCGATCTGGTTTGGCATCCGATCGATCATCTCGCCGCCGCGGAACCTCACGCTGCCTTCGCGACGGGAAACCAGACCCATGATCGACTTCATCGTGGTGGTCTTGCCGGCGCCGTTGCGGCCCAGCAGGGTGACGACCTCCCCTTCGCGGACCTCAAAATCGACGCCATGCAGGATGTGGCTCTCGCCGTACCAGGCGTTCAGGTGGTTGACCTCAAGCATCGACGGTTCCCAGATAGGCCAAGATCACTTCTGGGTTCTTCGACACCGTCTCATAGGTGCCCTCGGCAAGCACCTTGCCGCGGGTCAGCACGGTGATCTTGTCGCAGAGGCCTTCGACGACCGACAGGTTGTGCTCCACCATCAGAATCGTGCGCCCCTGGCGGATGTTCTTGATGAGTTCGACGGTGCGGTCCACGTCGCCATGCGCCATGCCGGCGGTGGGTTCGTCCAGCAGCATCATCTCGGGTTCCAG
>DASYBP010000477.1:0-2463 GCA_036500715.1 Rhodopila sp. | reverse complement strand
TGATTACGGGCGTTGACACCGAGCCTGTCGAGTTCCTCGACACTGATCGGCGTGACGTCCGGCGGCCAGTTGCGGGGTCCGGGGTCAGTCACCGGATTCTGCTCTCAAGCTTTGCTGGAGGGATCAACCTTCATCTCGAGCTGAATCAGACGCTCGCCAAGCCTCTCAACGACTTTCGTCAAGGTCGTCAGATCAACCTGCATCTGCTTGACCGCCTGAATCGTCAGCAGGATTTCGCTGGGCGGCGTTCGCGCCATGGCACCTACAGAAAGCGGTGGCGAAGCCGTTCGATTTGAACGGACAGCGCCTTTCCGTCGATTTGTATCTCGCGCAACATCTCGGCCGCCTGGCTTCTCCCGTTCGTGGACACCGGTCCAGTGCGTGGCCCCCTTGACGCCGCCTTCTTCCCCGCCGGCGCCTTGCTGGGCGAGACGGTTCGCGTTGACTTTGCGGCGGGCGATGTGGCCATAGCGGTGATCCTCTGAGGCAGGACTATAATCGACAAACCCCTGCTGCGGATAGATATGGTCCGTCCGC
The DNA here is from genome assembly GCA_036500715.1 of Rhodopila sp. Classification (GTDB taxonomy): domain Bacteria; phylum Pseudomonadota; class Alphaproteobacteria; order Acetobacterales; family Acetobacteraceae; genus Rhodopila. Next base: position 1,926 of record DASYBP010000477.1, on the reverse strand, counting down.
AGCCAAAAAGGAATGGCCGGTCGGCCGGCTTCGGCGCGACGGGATGATGGATTGGCCGTCGACGGCGTTTCTTACGCCAGCAACGACAGCACCGCGTCAGCTGCGCATTCCGACGGCATGCCTGTCGGCGGTCGTAGCATCGCCATCGCGCGCGCACAGCCTTCCCGCTGCGCCGCGGCCGCTTGTTGGTCCGTCAGCAGCCGGTGCAGTTCCGCCGTCAGCCGCTCCGGCCGACTGTCGTATTGCAGCAGCTCCGGCACCACCGGCCGATCCAGCAGCAAGTTCACAATCGAGGCATATTTGATCTTGATCAGCCGCTTGGCGATCTGGTGCGTCACCGGGTCTACCCGATAGGTCACCACCATCGGCACTTTCGCCAGCGCCAGCTCCAGCGTCGAGGTGCCGGACTTGGTCAGCGCCGCTGCCGAGGCCGCGAACGCGTCGTGTTTCTCGGCCGTATCCGCCACCAGGATCGGCGGGACCGGCCAGGACGATGTCCGGTGGCGCACCACGTCCGCCACCGCGGCGGCCATCGGCACTACCGGCACCACCGGGTCGGGCAGGAGGCGGATTGTTGCCTCTAGGATCGGCAGCAGGCGCGAGACCTCGGTGCGCCGGCTGCCTGGCATGATTGTCAGTATCTTCGCATCGGGTGGAATGCCGTGGCGGGCGCGGAAGCTGACGGCGTTGCCGGTATCGGCGCCGCTTTCCAGCACTGGATGGCCGACGAACCGCGCCGGCAGGCCGTGCCGGGCGAAGAACGCGGGCTCGAACGGCAGCAGGCAAAGCAGCTCGTCCCACAGGTTGGGGAACCGCTTTACCCGGCTCTCCCGCCAGGCCCAGACCTGCGGAGCAACGTAATGCGCGCGCTTCAGGGTGGTGGGCTGCAACGCCTTCAGCACCCGCAGCGTAAAGCCTGGCGAATCGATCGTCACCAGCACGTCCGGGCGACGCGCCTCGACATCGCTGACGGTGCGCTTCAGCAGGACTTTCAGTGCGAAAATCGACGGCAATACTTCCAGCAGCCCCATCACCGCCAGAGCGCGAATGGAAAACAGGCTAGCCAGCCCCTCTTCGGCCATCGCGCTGCCGCCGACGCCGGCGAACGTCACGTCCGGGCGCCGGGCGCGCAAGGCGCGCATCAGCCGCGCACCCAGCGCGTCGCCACTCTGCTCACCGGCGATCAGATAAATAAGGGGCATTTGATCAAGATCGATTTGAGCGAGCCCCCAAGCTGATCGAAGTGAGCGCGGGGCGCAAATCTGCACCGGCCGAGGCTTGCCGCTCGAGACAGACTGCACGCGCGCCCTCTCGCGGAGACGCGCGCTGCTGTTGCGGTACTGGCTAGCGGGTCAGTGCATGGATAACAGACGCCACAGGATGCCACCGGTGAGGGCCAAATTGACGCCCATGAACACGGCCATGAGACCGATCACCGACATCATCATCGTCATGCGCGATTCAAGCGCGGACATACGACCGTCGAGCACGGTCATATCGGCATCGAGCGTCGTCATGCGCGCTTCAACCGCGGTCATACGATTTTTCAGGGCACTCATGCGGGTTTCGATCCCGCCTAATCGCGCCTCGAAACCAGCGACCTCTTCCGAGGCCTGATCCGCCTTGTCGGCCGGCGGGCGGGCGGCGAGCAACGCATCGCGCAAGGCGCCGAGTTGTAAAGCCACTATGGTGTCCTCGGATTGGCGATCCATCCATCACAGCGATGGATCGTCCCTGGTCGAACCCAGGTCGAAGCAGCCACGGAGGCTGGGCGGCACCGCGCTGTTCGATATGGATTAACCCTTCCGCGCGGGCTTTTTCGCGGTGACGATCGCTGACCTTTTCGCAACGATCTTTGGCGCCGCTTTTTCGCGACCCCGATTTTCGCGGCGACGGCTTTCGTCGGCCGCTGTCATGCCGGCCTTG
>DASYBP010000476.1:0-3016 GCA_036500715.1 Rhodopila sp. | reverse complement strand
CACAAACTGATCGAGGCGTTGTCGGCCAGGTTGGACAACACCACGCTGATTAGCGAGGCTGCCGAAACGCTGCTGGACCTCGCGCAGGTGCAGGAGGGTGACCTGCCTGCCGACTCCGCAGCGTTCGCCCGTCGCGTGACGACGCTGCTGGCAGGCAGCTTGGGATAGCGTCTGGCGTAACCTTCCCGCAGCGTGCGGCCCAGGGGCGCGGGGGCAGCGGCCGGGTGACAAATCCGGCCGCCACGCTATGTAGGTTTTTCCTTGCGTCATGCCGCCGGTCATGACGGGGAAATCCGTGGGGAAGGCCGCTTATGCTCGACCAGACCATTGACTGCATCGTCGCTTCGCCACTTGGCGCCCGCCCGGTCCACGTTGTCCGGCCCGACGGACTGGCGGCGTTCCTCGAAACGCTTCCCTCGCCTCAGGCGGCCTTCCTGCGCGACACCGGCTTTGGCGGCAAGCCGGGCGAACTGCGTTTTCTGCCTGGCCCCGAGGGTGTCGAGGCCGCCGCCTTTGGGATCGGCACCGATACGTCTCCGTTTGTCTTCGGCAACCTTCCGCACCAGTTGCCCGAGACGGGCGCGTGGCATCTGCTGTTGGGCGATTATGACGGCCAAGTTGCAACCCTCGGCTACTGTCTGGGCGCCTATCGTTATCAACAATTTTTGGCCGCCGGACGAACCCCCGCATCACTGTATGTCCCGCCTGGGCATGAAACGAGTCTGGCACAAGCCGAGGCGACGTGGATGGTGCGCGACCTGATCAATACCCCGGCCAATCTCCTGGGGCCGGTCGAACTCGCGGATTTCACTGTATCGCTGGCGGATCGCTATGGCGCGGTGTCGTACGTTTCGGCAGACGCGGCGCTCGACGAAGCCTACCCGACAATCGCCGCGGTCGGGCGCGGTTCGGCACGGCCGCCGCGGGTCGTGGCATTTCAATGGCGGGGAACCGCCGCCGATGTCGCCTCTCCGCTGCTGTCGCTCTGCGGCAAGGGCGTTTGTTTTGATACTGGCGGCTATGATCTGAAGCCCTCGGCGGGCATGCTGCGGATGAAAAAGGACATGGGTGGCGCCGCCACCGTGCTCGGTCTGGCCCGGATCATCATGGCCGCCGACCTGCCGATCCGACTCGCCGTGCGGATCGGCTGCGTGGAAAACGCCGTGTCCGGAACAGCGATGCGCCCATCCGACGTGATCAGGACCCGGTCCGGACTCACCGTCGAGGTCGGCAACACCGATGCCGAGGGCCGGCTTGTCCTGTGCGACCTCTTGGACGAGGCGTCGGACGAACGCCCCGCTCTGCTGGTTGACTGCGCCACCCTGACCGGTGCCGCACGCGTCGCCCTCGGGCCGGACCTTCCCGCACTGTTCAGTAATGATGATCCTCTGGCGGCCGCTCTGTTGCGGGCGGGCAGGATGGCCCACGACCCGCTGTGGCGGCTGCCGCTGTGGTCCGGCTACGACGAGTGGCTGAAGAGCCCGGTGGCGGACCTCAACAATGTTTCAGCGAAGCCGTTCGCCGGTTCGATCGTGGCGGCGCTGTATCTACAGCGCTTCGTCAAGGCGGGTATCCCCTGGATGCACCTCGATCTTTACGCCTGGAACGATCAAGGCCGGCCAGGACGGCCGGAAGGCGGCGAAGCGATGGCGATGCGCGCGCTGTTTGCCCTGGCCAGGGATTCGCTTGCAAAGCGGTTCGCGGGGTAGTCCGGCGGCGCAGTCATTATGTTAACGAATCATCAACGGTTTGTTATATGTAATAAGGTTGACATCGATCCGGTTTTTGTTTAGATGCCGAAAGGGTGGGGGAGCGTTTTCGGCAATACCTGCTTAAGAAAGGATAATAGACGTGGCAGCTCCTCCCAACCCGGTTTCGGATGCCCAGGTCGGCCTCCTCCGCGACACGGTTGTCGCGCTGGTGCGCCGGGATGGCGCCGATCTCTCGGCTCGCCAACTTGGGGTCTTCCTCACCTGCTACCTGAACGAAGGGGCTCATACGGTCCGCGGCCTCGCGGCTAGCCTGAATGTATCGAAGCCGGCAATCACCCGCGCCCTGGACCGCCTCGGCGAATTGGATCTGGCGCGTCGCAAGGTCGATCCGATGGACCGCCGCAGCGTCCTCGTGCAGCGCACGCCGCGCGGCTCCGCGTTCCTGCGCGAACTGCGTTCAGTCATGATGGAAGCCTCCGGCGGCGGCAAAAAGGCGCAGAAAAAGGCCGCCTGATCCGCGGGCAACCGGCCGAGAACGACGCGGGGCAAAACGCCCCACCTTTAACCACTAACCACCGGCACTCAATCTCGCCCGGCACTCATCTGGCCGCGATTCAGCAGCGCGAATGCCAGCCGCCGACCAGCCACGCCGCGCCGCGTCGATTGTCCCTGACAGTTCGGACCGCTTTGCCTTTGTGGGGGCCTGATACGGGCCACAGCGGGCACGTCAGCGCGTCAGCCAGATAGTCCCACGGCGGTGTCCGCAGGCGAACCAACCCGGCCGGAACATCAGCGCCGCAGCTTGTATCGCGCATCAAAGAAGCGCGATACGTCGCACTTGGTTTGAAGTAGCTATTCACGCGGAAATCTTGATCGCTTCGCGACTCACGCTTCACCGCGATCGGACACCAGTTGCATCATCAATCGATACGGCCGGCAAGAGGCTACCCAAGTAACCGAAGTAGAACACCAGCGGATGCACAATACCGAGGCAATACGAACCGGGGCATCGGCCCCCCTCCCGGCCGGAACTCACAATCCAAGTCAGTTTTGCGCATCGTTAACGTAGGCCGGCGGGCGCCAGCTGGCGCCCGGATGATCCTGCGGCGGAAGCATGCGCGACCCCGGCTTCAGCGACGCCAACCGCCGTCATGCCAACCGCCGCCGAATCCAACGTAGCCGCCATAATAGGGGCCGCCGTAGCCGTACGCCGGGTGGGCGGGATAGGCCGGATACACCACGCAACCACCTAGCATTGTTGCCAGGCCGATAGCCGCCAGCGGCAGCGTCGAACCCAGGCGAAT
>DASYBP010000475.1:0-1875 GCA_036500715.1 Rhodopila sp. | reverse complement strand
ACGGCCTGGGTGTAGCGAGCGGGTGTCTGGTGGAACGCCATGTCGGAAATGATTTTGGCACAGGCGGGGACGCCAACGATCATGAGCGATGAGCCTCGGCGCGGGGACGGAACCGGTCGGCGATGACGGCGCCCAGCATGCCACAAACCATCAGCGCCGCCATGCCTCTTGGCGTGCCGTCGGTCAGGAAGCCGACCAGAACGCCAGACACCGCACCAAGACTGAACTGGAACGTGCCCATCAACGCCGATGCGCTGCCGGCGTGTCCGGCATGCCGGGACAGTGCGCCAGCGGCGGCGTTGGCATTATTGAAACCCTGGCAGCCGATGATCACGACCAGAGGCGCTACGATCGCCCACAGCACGTGCGCGCCGCCAAACGCCAACGCCGTCAGCACGATCGTGGCGAGGAACGACACCCAGGCGATCATGGTCAGCATCCGGTTCAGCCCGACGCGTGGCAGCAGCGTGGCATTGAACTGCGAGCAGATCACCAGGCTGATCGCGCACAGGCCGAAGATCAGCGCGAATTCCGACGGGCTGAGGCCGAAGCCGTCCTCCAAAACCGGAGCGCAGCCGGACAAATAGGCGAACATGCAGAATGTGCTGCATCCGCCCATGATCGCGTGGGTAAGGAAGGTTTTCTCGCGCAGGATCATGACGTATCGGGCGACCTGGTCGGGAAGGGACAGGCGAATACGGCAATACGGCGGCAGGGTCTCGGGCAGCACTCTCCAGGCGGTGATGACGCAGGCCACTCCATAGAGACCCAGCACCCAGAAGATGACCCGCCAATGCGCGAAAGCCAGGATGGCCCCTCCGACAGTAGGGGCCAGCACCGGCGCCACGCCCATGACCAGGACCAGGCGGGACATCATGATCGCGGCGGCCTGGCCCTCGCTTAGGTCGCGCACCACGGCGCGCGAGATCACCATTCCGGCGGAAGCGCCGAACGCGGCGATCGCCCGGAACAGCGCCAATATCGAAAGGCTGGGGGCGAGGGCGCAGCCGATGGTTCCGAGGGTGAATACGAGAAATCCCGCCATCAGCGGTGTGCGGCGACCAAAGCGATCGGACAGAGTGCCCTGGGTGATCTGTCCGACTGCGAGGCCGGCGAACCAGGTCGCCAGCGTGAGCTGCGCGGTGCCGGGAGCGGTGCCGAAGGTCGCCTCCACGGCCGGAAAGGCGGGCAAATACATGTCGGTCGCAGCCGGGCCGACGGCAATGAAAAGGCCGAGGAGGGAGGGCAGCCAAGTGGGGTGCCTGACGGGACCGTAATGGCTCATCCGAACAATGCTTGTTGTTTTGGGTTGGATGGGCGTCGTCCCGGACCGCTTTCGCCTGAGGAGGTGCCGGCAAAGCGGCGGCGGGGTCAAGCATTGGTTGCGGACCGCTGGAATGGCCAGGCGCTTCACGTGATCGGCGTGGACGGCGCGTTGACAGCAACGACGGTTTGGCTTTAGTCCCCGCTTCCCGACCGGGAGGGGTGCCCGAGTGGCTAAAGGGGGCGGACTGTAAATCCGCTGGCGTGCGCCTACGTTGGTTCGAATCCAACCCCCTCCACCAGCCGATAACTCCTTGAGATGGTGAAGAAACCAGGAGACTGCCGGCGGCTCGGCATGAAGCCGCGGCACTCTGAATTTTCAAGCGCGGACCCGCTGCGGACCCGCGCGGGCGCAGGCCAAATGTCATCTTGCTGGGGGCCGACGCGATTTGACACTTGCTCCGCACAAACTAGGAGTTTTTGTCCTCTCTAGGCAGACCGGAGCGCCGCAGCACGCGCGGCTCGTGACGCCGGGGACTCAGGAGCGGAGGCGTCGGAGACCTGGGGTTGGCTCCTCCACGCCTACCAATAGTGGTGCGCAAAAAATGGGAT
>DASYBP010000474.1:0-9523 GCA_036500715.1 Rhodopila sp. | reverse complement strand
GTGGTGCAGCACGTACATTACATGTGTGCCGCTCACGCCCGGCGGATCGTACAGGCCGGCATTCTCGAAGCCGCGCTCCTTGAGGTCGACGATCCGGTCGTCGGCCTGCCTTATCATGTCGGTCTTCGAGCCGAACATGATCGCGCCGGTCGGACATGCCTTGACGCAGGCCGGCTCCAACCCGACCCCGACGCGGTCCGAGCACAGCGTGCACTTGTACGATTTATGGTCGACCTGGCTGATCCGCGGGATATCGAACGGACAGCCTTTGACGCAATAGCCGCAGCCGATGCAGTTCTCGCTGATGAAATCGACGATGCCGTTGGCGTATTGCACGATCGCGCCGGGAGCGGGGCACGCCTTCAGGCAGCCGGGATCTTCGCAATGCATGCAGCCGTCCTTGCGGATCAGCCACTCCAGATTGCCCTTCTCGTCCTCCCATTCCGTGAACCGCATCAGCGTCCAGGTGTTCGGGTCCAGATCGAGCGGATTGTCGTAGGTTCCCTCGAAATACCCGACCTCCCCCCGCAGATTGTTCCATTCCATGCAGGCAGCCTGGCACGCCTTGCAACCAATGCAGCGGGTGACGTCGATCAGCTTCGCCACCTCCGCCTCATGATCGCGGACCGACGGCGGCGTCAGTGTCGTTGCGGATATTCGGATGTAGTCCTGGGATTGCAGGTTCGACATCGGCTGCTCCTTCAGGCCACAGGGGCGCTGGTCTTCTCGATGTTCACGAGGAACGCCTTGAACTCCGGCGTCTCCGTGTTGGCATCGCCGACGGAAGGGGTCAGTGTGTTGGCGCCGTAACCCTTGCGGGACTGACCGGTGAACCCCCAATGGATCGGCACGCCAATGACGTGTGTGGCCTTGCCGTCCACCATCATCGGCCGGATGCGCTTGGTCACATACGCCTTGCAGACCATCACGCCACGCTTGGAACGCAGGCGCACCCAACCGCCCTGTTCGATCCCCTTTTCCTTGGCCAGGACTTCACCGATCTCGATGAACTCCTCGGGCTGAAGGATCGAATTGATCAGCGCGTGCTTGGTCCAAAAATGAAACTGCTCGGTCAGCCGGTAGGTGGTCGCCACATACGGGAAGTCCGGCGCGGTTCCGAACGCCGCCCGGTCGTCGGCGAACACCCGCGCCGCCGGGTTCGACTGAACTTTTGGGTGCAGCACGTTCGGCACCGGCGATTCGAACGGCTCGTAGTGCTCGGGGAACGGCCCCTCCACCATCTGGTCGAGGGCGAACAGCCGCCCGACGCCTTCGGCGTTCATGATGAATGGCCCAACCCCGTCGGACGGCTTGGTCGTTGGCGCATAGTCGGGCACGTCGATGCCGACCCAGCTGCTGCCGTTCCATTCGATGATCGGCTTGTCCGGATTCCAGGGATGGCCTTCGCGATCAGCGCTCGCGCGATTGTAGAGAATGCGCCGATTGGCCGGCCACGCCCACGCCCAGTTCGGCGCGATGCCCTGCTCACGCGGGTCCGTCGCGTCGCGACGCGCCATCTGGTTGCCCGCCTCCGTGTAGCAGCCCGAGAAGATCCAGCAGCCCGAGGTGGTCGTACCGTCGTCTCGCAGCTGAGCAAAGCCGTCTAGCAACTCGCCGGCGTGCGTCGTCACCCGCCCCGACGGGTCCTTGATATCAACCAGCGCCCGCCCGTTCATGTCCTGCGCCAGTTCTTCCGGGTTCGGATCGACGGGATTCGTGTAGTTCCAGGTGAGGTTCAGGATCGGGTCGGGGAACGCTCCGCCATCCTTGCGGTACATCTCGCGCATCCGGTGGAAAATCCCGGACATGATCCAGATATCACTCTGCGCTGTGCCCGGCGGCTCGGCCGCTTTCCAGTGCCATTGCAACCAGCGGGCCGAGTTGACCAGCGAGCCGTCTTCCTCGGCGAAACATGTCGTTGGCAACTGAAACACTTCCGTCTGGATGCTGGCCGGATCGGACGGATTCTGCGGACCGAAATTCTCCCAGAACCGCGACGTCTCCGTATCCAGCGGGTCCATGACGACAAGGTATTTCAGCTTGCCCAACGCGCGGCGGATCTTGCCCCGGTCCGGGAACGCCTGCAGCGGGTTGAAGCCCTGGCAGATGTAGCCGTTCATCTGGCCGTTCACCATCATCTCGAAGGCTTTGATGATATCGTACAGCGGCACATCGAGCTTCGGCAGCCAGTCATAGGCCCAGTCGTTCTCGGCCCGCGCCGCGTCGCCGTAGACCGCCTTCTGGAAGCTAACGAAGAACTTTCGATAATTCTGCCAGTAGCTCGTCTGCCCTGGTCGCAGCGGCTTGTACAGCCGCGTCTTCATGTAATCCTCGAACGTGGTCTCGCTGTCGTCCGGCAGCGTCAGATACCCCGGCATCTGATTCGACATCAGGCCGACATCGGTCAGTCCCTGGATGTTGGAGTGACCGCGCAACGCATTCATGCCGCCACCCGCCACGCCGATATTGCCCAGCAGAAGCTGCACCATCGCCATCGTGCGGATGTTCTGCGCGCCAATGGAATGCTGCGTCCAACCCAGGGCGAACAGGCTCGTCATCGCCTTGTCGGGTGCCGCGGTGGTGGCAATCAGATCGCAGATCTGCAGGTATTTGTCCTGCGGCGTGCCGCAGATGCGCGACACCATCTCGGGCGTGTATCGGTCGACATGCTTGCGCAGCAGGCTCATCACGCAGCGCGGGTGCTGCCACGTGTCGTCGATCTTGGCGTAGCCCTGCTCGTCAAGCTCGTAGTCCCAGCTCGACTTGTCGTAGCTACGGGTGTCCTCCTTGTAGCCGGTGAACAACCCGTCCTCGAAGCCGAAGCCTTCCTTCACGATCAGGCTGGCGCTGGTGTAGGCGCGCACATACTCGTGCTGGATTTTGTCCTTTTCCAGCAGATAGCGGATCACGCCGCTCAGGAACGCGATATCCGTTCCCGGCCGGATCGGCGTGTAGACGTCGGCGACCGACGCCGTGCGCGTGAAGCGCGGATCGATCACCACGAGCTTGGCGTGGTTCTCAATCTTCGCCTCGATCACCCATTTGAAGCCGCACGGATGCGCTTCGGCGGCGTTGCCGCCCATGACCACCACCACGTTGGCATTCTTGATGTCCTGCCACGTGTTGGTCATTGCGCCTCGACCGAATGTTGGGGCCAAACTGGCCACCGTCGGTCCGTGTCAAACGCGAGCCTGGTTATCGAAGACCACCATCCCGAAGGCACGGGCGATCTTCCAGGTGAGGTAGGCGGTCTCGCTCGATGACGCGGACGCCGCGAGCATTCCGGTGCTGAGCCAGCGGTTCACCGTGGTTCCGGTCGCGTTCTTCGCTATGAAGTTTGCGTCGCGGTCCTGCTTCATCAGCGTGGCGATTCGGCCCAGCGCGAAGTCCCAGGAAACCTCTTTGAATTCCTTGCTGCCGGGCGCCCGGTATTTCGGGAATTTCAACCGCGTCGGCGCGTGCACGATGTCGAGCAGCGCCGATCCTTTCGGACACAACGTGCCCCGATTCACCGGATGGTCCGGGTCACCCTCGATGTGGATGATATCGGACACGGCGTTCTTCGCGCGGTCGCCGAGGCTGTAGATCAGAATGCCGCAGGCGACCGAGCAGTAGGTGCAGGTGTTCCGGGTCTCGGTCGTTGCTGTCAGCTTGAACGGCCGGACCGACGCGGCCAGCGCCTCGCCGGCGGACCCAAACCCAAGTGCGGCCAAACTGGAAACCGCAAGCCCAGCGCCAGTGAGCTTGATGAAGCCACGACGACTCAATTCCATGGCAGCACGCTCCGCAACAGCAGCCCACCCGGTTCCGCGCACCAGTCAGGTCCTCGTGCGCGTAGCACAATCGGCAACTAGCCAGATTTTACGCAGTTTTATTCCAAACGACAAAATCGAACCCATGTGAACGTTCATCCGTCGTCGTCCATAGATGCAGGGTGCCGGACGCCGTCCAACCGGAGATAGCTATCGTATGGCGACATCTTCCGAACGCCTGACAAGCCTGGCTCATGGCGGCGGCTGTGGGTGCAAACTCGCGCCGTCCGTTCTGCAAGAACTTCTCGCCGGGCAGCCGGAAGCGGCGCCCTATGCCCAGCTTCTGGTCGGCACGGAAACCGGCGACGACGCGGCCGTGTGGCAGATCGACGACCGGAACTGCATCATCGCGACTACCGACTTCTTCATGCCGATGGTGGACGACCCAAGGGATTTTGGCCGGATCGCCGCCGCCAACGCCTTGTCGGACGTCTACGCGATGGGCGGACAGCCGATCATGGCGCTGGCGATCCTGGGGATGCCGCTGGGCAAGGTGCCGGTCGACACGGTGCGCGCGATCCTGCAAGGCGGCGCCTCGATCTGCGCCGAGGCCGGCATCCCGGTCGCGGGCGGCCATTCGATTGACGCGCCGGAACCGATCTACGGCCTCGCGGTCATCGGGCTGTGCAGCCCCGACAACATCCGGCGGAACTCCGGCGCCCGACCGGGCGACGCGCTCATTCTCACCAAGGGCATCGGCATCGGCATCTATTCGGCGGCCTTCAAGAAGGAGGCGTTGCCCGACGATGCCTACGCCGAGATGATGGCCTCGACGACGCTGCTGAATCGGGTCGGCCAAACGCTGGCGCAGGACCCGGACGTGCATGGCATGACGGATGTCACCGGTTTCGGCCTGCTCGGCCACGGCCTCGAACTGGCGCGCGGCGCCGGCGTCGGCCTCGACATCCGCTATGACCGGATTCCGTTTCTCGCACAGGCGGAGGCACTGGCCGAGGCGGGGCACGCCACGGGCGCCTCCGGGCGAAATTGGAGCAGCTACGGCGACGGTGTCGCCCTGCCGCCCGGGCTGCCGGCGTGGCAGCGCACCCTGCTCACCGACCCGCAGACGTCTGGCGGGCTGCTGGTCGCTTGCGCCGCCGATCGCGCGGACGCCATCCGGGCCGCCATCACGGATGCCGGCTATCCTCGGACCGGGATCATCGGGTCGGTCACAGTCGGCGACCCTGTCGTGCGGATGACCGGAGGCGGGTGAGGTTTGGCGGAGGAGAGCGGGAGTCGAACCCACCTGGGACAGGCTCACTGCCCCACTCGGATTTGAAGTCCGAACGCCCCACCAGGGACGCTTCTCCTCCATCCGCTGCACCCGACGAAAGCACGACGGGCCCGAACAGATCCAACCGGTGCCGGTTGACCCGGCGGAGGTCGCCCCGGCGCAGCGTGACACCGTGGCGGTCGAAGAAATCGAGGATCTGGATGGCAACTTTGCGCCCGTTGGCAACGCGGTCGCGAAACTGCGCCACGGTGAACCAACCGCCCTCGGCCCGGGCCGTCACATCGGCAATGATGGTCACCATCTCGTGGACGGTGCGCCGCAGGAAAAAATGGTCGACCGCGACCTCGTCTACCCAACCGATGCGCCCGGCCAATTTGAGCAGCCGCCGGACATCCCGTTCGGGCCGCCTTGTCGCCGCGGCGACGTCGCGCACCCGCGGCGGCCGGAACCGCGCCTCGCCGCCCAACAACGATGCGACGCTCTCCCACGCTGCCGCATCCTTCGGCGCCATGCGCACCGCGTGACTGGCCAGCCGGACGAAGGTGCCGTCCAACACCACGTCACCGCCGCGCGTCGCGTGCTGCAGTGCAGCAACGAACACCGGCGCCGGCAACCTTGGTTGCAGTACGAGCCGCAGCCGCTCCCGGCCAACTCCCTGCAAGTCGGGATTCTCGGCGTGATAGGTGGCGAGTTCCGAGATAAGACTGGACATAAGAATCCGCCACCGATCGACCGAGACGGCGATCCTCGACGCACCCGATTCCAGCAGCACCAACCCGATATCCTCGGTTAGCCGTTCCGTCTGCGCGACCGACAGGGCGCGGTCGCGCGAAAACGCGACCAGATCCCACGCGAAGGGCGGCGCGGCCAGCAGGGCAGCGAATGCCGCTCGCGGGTCGGCGATGGCCAGCCCCGCGCGTTGCGCCAGCCGCTCCGGTGTGCGCCGTCGGCGGAGCGGCGGGCGCAGGTCAATGAACCAGCCTCCGCCAATGGTGCGCTGGGCCGACACGTCACGCACGACGAAGCGATCCTGCAGGGCAGCGGCGATCGGCCAGTCCAGCACAAGCTGGACGTCGGCGGACATGCCCGGCCGGATCGGGTCGTCGCCGAGCAGGACGATGTGCGCCCCAGCCTCCGCCGCCGCATGATGCAGCCGCACCGGGAACCATTGGCCGATCGCCTTGGCCTCCCCCGGCAGCAGTCGCAGCCTGGCGTCGATATGGCTGGTCGGGGCGTGCAGGTTCGGGTCGAGCACCATGTCACCGCGCCGGATCGCGTCCTTGGAGATGCCCTGGTCCGCCAGATTGAGCGCGCAGCGGTCGCCCGCCCGCCCCATCTCCGCCGGGCGGTTCTGGGCGTGCAGCGAGCGCACCCGCGCCGGCAAGCCCGAGGGGCTGATCAGGACGCGGTCACCGACATGCACCGTTCCGGACAGCACCGTCCCGGTGACCACGACCCCGACACCGGACAGCGTGAAGACCCGATCGACGGCAAGGCGAAATCGACCGTCCGCCGGTCGGTCCGCCATGCCGGAAGCCGCCGCCGACGCGAGGCGTGCGCGCAGATCATCCATGCCCTGCCCCGTCACCGCCGAGACAGGCAGGATGTCGGCCGCCTCCAGCACCGTTCCGGCGATCGCCGACCTGATCTCCCCGGCCACCACCGCGAGACGCTCGGGCGGGGCGACATCCGCTTTCGTCAGGGCCACAAGGCCACGCCGGATGCCGAGCAGGTCGATGATCGCCAGATGCTCCAGCGTCTGCGGCTTGATCCCGTCATCAGCGGCGACCACCAGCAGGGCGAAATCGATGCCGCTCGCGCCGGCCAGCATCGTGTGGACGAACCGCTCGTGGCCCGGCACGTCGACGAAGCCGAGCGCCGCTCCACTCGCGACCGGCAGATAGGCGAAGCCGAGATCGATGGTGATGCCGCGCGCCTTCTCCTCCTTCAGCCGGTCCCCATCGACGCCGGTCAGGGCTTTGACCAGGGCTGTCTTGCCGTGGTCGATATGGCCGGCGGTGCCGATGATCATGACGGCGACCCGCCTTCCAACCCGGCCAGGACGGAGAGAAATTCCGCCTCGTCGCTCAGGCAGCGCAGGTCGAGCACCAACCCGCCATCCACGATCCGGCCGATGACCGGACGGCCCAGATTGCGCAGCGCCGCCGCCAGACGCTCCAGCGCCGCGCCTCCGGCAGCCGTACGGATAACAAGGCCGGCGCTGGCGAGGGTGTCGAGCGGCAGCGCACCGGATCCGATCTGGCTGCGGCAATCGCATCGTTCCGCTGTGAACGCCGCTCCGACGGCCTGCGCCACGGACGGCAGCAGCCGGTGCGCCTGGGCCGCGATCTCGGCCTGCGGTCGGGCCAGCAGGCGCAGCGTCGGCAGCCGCTCGGCCAGCCGGTCGGGATCGCGATACAGCTTCAGCGTGGCCGTGATCGCCGCCAACCGGATCTTGTCCACGCGCAACGCCCGCTTCATCGGGTTGCGGTTTATGGCGGCGACGAGCGCCCGCTTGCCGACGATGAAGCCCGCCTGCGGCCCCCCGAGCAATTTGTCGCCGGAGAATGTCACCACCCCGGCGCCCTGGGCCACCGCCTCGCGTACCGTCGGCTCCTGCTGCAGTCCGTAGCGCGAGAGATCCACCAGCGTGCCGGAACCCAGATCGTTCATCAGCGGCACATCCGCCTCATCCGCGATCGCCGCCAGTTCGGCCGCGCCGACCTCCGCCGTAAAACCCTGGATGCGATAGTTGGACGTGTGGACCTTGAGGATCACCCCTGTCTGAGGACCGAGCGCGGCGCGGTAATCCTTGGGATGGGTACGGTTGGTCGTGCCCACCTCGACCAGCCGCGCTCCCGCCCGCGCCATGATGTCTGGCATGCGGAAGGCGCCGCCGATCTCGATCAACTCGCCGCGCGACACCACCGCGTCGCGGCCATCTGCCAGTGTGTTGAGGGCGAGCAGCACCGCCGCCGCGTTGTTGTTGACCACCGTTGCGTCTTCCGCGCCGGTCAAATCGCACAGGAGGGCACGCACATGGTCGTCCCGCTCGCCGCGCTTGCCGGTCGACAGGTCGAACTCCAACGCGACCGGGTCGCGCATGGCCGCCACCGCTGCCTCGATCGCCGCCTCGGCAAGCACCGCCCGGCCGAGATTGGTATGCAGCACGGTGCCGGTCAGGTTGAACGCAGGGCGCAGACCGGAGCGATCCTCTCCATCCAGCCTGGCGAGCGCCCGGCGCGCGAGTTCCTCTTCGCCGGGAACGGAAGGTGTGCCGGTCCGCAGTTCCATACGGGCGTCGTCAAGCGCCGCCCGTATGGCGCCGGTGGCCGCACTGCGCCCGAAGCGCTCCAGCAACACCAACGCCGCTTGGGTCGTCAGAACAGCACTAACAGATGGGAGATCGCGCAGACGCGCCGACCCCGAGCCTCCCATGCGCGCCTCTTTCGTCCGGCCGGCTTGGGTCGTCATCGCGGCCCTCGTTCCCGAGCTCTTCCAACAATTTGGGTCTGGTTTCGTGAATACGACAACCTGCTGAAGCCGCAGGAGACTCCGTTCAACCGCTCAGTGCTGCCCACGCATCCGGAGCAGTTCCCGTACCGCCGGGGCTGTCAGCGGCAGACGCTCCACCACCACGCCAAACGGCGCTAGAGCGTCGGCCACAGCGTTCGGCAGCGCGCCGACTGCACCCATCACGCCACCTTCCGACATGCCCTTCGTCCCACTCAGGGTGCGCCGGCTCGGCGTATGCATCGCGATCAGCGCAATCGGCGGGATATCCGCTGCCACCGGCATCGCATAATCGGCGAAGCTGCCTGTCAGGTTCTGGCCGTTCTCGTCGTAAACGACCTGCTCCCGCAGCACACCGCTGATACCCAGCGCGACCGCGCCATGTTGCTGCCCGGCGACGATAGCCGGGTTGAGCACGCGGCCGCAGTCCTCCGCCACGATATAGCGCTCTACCCTCACCGCGCCGGTCTCGATGTCCACGACAACTTCACAGACATGCGTCGCGTTGGAGAAGGTCAGAGGCGGCGGGTCATAGGTGCGGTGGGCTTCCAGCCCGGGCTCGACTCCCTCCGGCAGCCGTAGCGGATCCGTGTAGGCGACGCGAGCGACGTCGGTCAGGCCCAGGCCTGCATCTGTCCATTCGCCGCCAATCATGCGCTGCACCCGACCGTCCCAAAGCCGCAGATCGTCGCCGGAATTCAGGCCGATAAGCGCGGCGGCAATGGCGCAGACCTTGCGTTGCAACGTCTGGCCGGCGAGCAGCAGAACCGAACTGCCCGAAGTCCCGCCCCGCGCACCCCGGCTGCCCATGCCGTAGGGCGCGATGTCGGTGTTGCCGAGGTGCACACGCACCGCCTCCGGCGAGACCCCAAGGCCCTCCGCCGCCGCCTGGGCCAACGCAGTCTCATAGCCATGGCCGGAACCCATCAGACCGACCGACACATCAACTGCACCGCTGGGCGCC